>JAUQWT010000199.1 GCA_030835005.1 Ignavibacteria bacterium
TTTTGTTCATCATAAATGCATAATATTTTTTCAGGAACCACTCTATGAACAGAACATGGCATCCTATTTCCATAAGATAATAGTAATTTACAAAATTATCAGTAGAAAAATTATTAACATTATTACCAAAATTTGTACGCCCTGAAGGCTGTTTATTATCATTTTGTCCCTGAAATCAGTAATTTTTCAGATTATGAGCAATAATAACAGAAATACAAAGAATAAACTGATTATACCGGGAAGCGAAAATTTAATCTTAAATTCCATATTATTTATATTTTTTGTTGTACTCTTCCAGAGTTAATGACTTATCCCAATAATGTGTAAACAGGTCTGTCATGTGTGATGCATAGTCTATATTTCTAATAATAAGATCGGCTTGTTTATGTTTTGGCACGGATTTATCTGCTGATAGATTTATGAAAACATTCTCTGAGTCGAAGATTGTTATGTTCGGGAGTTTGAATTCAGCAAGCCTTACTTTCTCGCCGCCCTTACTGAACAATTCACATGCCTTGAAAAGTTCTGCATTATCCTCAGGATTATCACCAAGCTGATAAATTGATCTGATCTCTCCGCCATCCTTAATGAACTTTCTTGCATCTTCGCTCAGTTCATCAACTACAACACGCCTGGGGCTGTACATGCCGCAAATGCTCTGTTTTGAGCTGTTTACAAGCTCTACATACTTGGCAACCCTGTGTTTATTGAATCCCCTAATCAGCTGAATGTTTTTATCCGGGCCTTCACTTTTTGAAGATTCTGCCTTATAAATATTCTGCATTTCAGAAAATGTTTCCTTAAGGCTTTCCATCTTGTAAGTGAAGCTCTTCTTATAATCGCTGATTATTTTATCAAGTATGATTGCAGGGTCAATGATCTGGTAATTAAGTATTGTGTTTGTTTCTATCTCGTTGCAGTAGCCCTTTTCAACAAATGACTTTAGTATATCATAGATCGAGTTCCTTATTATTCCTGCTTCCTTGGCAATTTCAGAAGCGCTCATAGCAATGCCGCTAAGTAACACAATCATCACTTTGGATTCGTATTCTTTGAATCCTAGCGAC
Source organism: Ignavibacteria bacterium (assembly GCA_030835005.1). Taxonomy (GTDB): domain Bacteria; phylum Bacteroidota; class Ignavibacteria; order Tepidaquicellales; family OLB5; genus OLB5. The sequence continues at coordinate 1,068 of JAUQWT010000199.1, forward strand.
TTCAATCTTTCTATGAGAATTTCGTTTTTCAATATTGCTGTAGTTTTAAACTACTGCAATATAACTCAAATTTAAAGACTTGTCAAGTTAGATAATTAGGTTTTCACGGTATTTATTAACTTACATATTATCAATAAGAAAGGGGCCTACATTAGTCCCCTTACTTTGATTTCAAGAAAAAACGAAACGCAGCCGCCTGATCTGCAGTGATCATAATTGTTTCTCCCGCCCTTCGAAAGAGAACAACCTATCAAGACAGCAGGTGCTGCGTTTGTAATATCAAAACAAAAATGTTATAATTTTTGTCCCAACAAATATCAAAGAACAGTTAATTCAGAAGCCTCATCTCACCTATTAAACCGGGAGAGAAAAAAAATGTTTCATTACTTTACCAAAACCATCTTCATTGTGCTTCTGAAATCACCCGCCTCAAGCATATAGAAATATACGCCGCTAGGATATCCGGCTGCATTCCATGATGTTTTGTATGTTCCGGGTTTCAGGTTCTCACTTACAAGTTTGGTTATCTCCTTACCCGTGACATCAAAAACAATTATCTTCACATAACTTTCCTTTGCAACGTCGAACTCTATTCCAGTTTGAGGATTAAACGGATTCGGATAATTCTGCGACAAAGAGAACCTTCCCGGTATATTACCAGAAATAGTCTGTATGCCTATGACATTTATAATTTCAAAATCATCATAATAATGAAACCGCGCGGAATCTGACATTGATAGCATCGAACATACATTCTGGAAATTGTTTCCCCCGTCTGCTGATATTATTGTTCCAACTACTACTACCTGAGTATCACCGCTATTCATTGTAAACGGCCCTGAAGATTGAATGAATCTTCTGTCAATTGAAGTACTGTCATACCATCCTGTTCTTGTGCATGCGTTCCCGGAGTACTGAAATTTTGTAGGAAGTCCGGTTACATAGTTAATTATATCATCTCCGCAAATATCTAAACCCTTCAACGCATTATAGCCCTGAGACCCGGAATCAGGATCATTCCAGCATGGATTCGGAGACGCATTTATTACAAAGATATTTGAGGTCATACCCAGCAATCTATAACCCACATAATTGCCGTAGGGCAGATGAGCCGTATCATTGCTGTTACCGGTGTATATTACAGGACTCTGCAACATTCTGTTGCCTAAGGCGGGAGGGTTTGAGCCGTAGTTACAGTCATTATTATCTGAATTATAAATGAAAGCAACACCTCTGGCAGAGTCCGTTCCGCCGGCATCATCGCTGGCGCCGCAGCTGCCGTTTCCAATATCTACGTCATTAATGTTACCGATATAAGTGCTGTCCCAGGCAGAGCTGCTCTTGTTGATCACTCTGAATTTCATGAAATACATGTCTTTCAAAGGTGACTGGTTGAACATAAATGCCAATTGATGAATTTCAACTCCCAAAGGAAGTGTACCGCCGGGCAAACTTATTTGAGCCAGGTGCGTATTATTTGTGCAGTTTGTATAATCCATATAAACCATGAAAGAAAGCACATCCGGCCTAGCAGTTGAGCCATTGCCGATACCCGGCCTGTCACCATCCCATGCCGGCTGGTATCCCGGTATTCCGTTCAACTCAGCATAAGGCGCCCCTAGATTAACCGGCCATGCAGCCCAGGAATCATATGTGATCGAGTACAACCGCCCGCCTGCCATTACAACTCTTACGCCCCCGTTCACCAAACTAATATCAGTTAAATTAACCTGGTATCCCCTCCAAACCGGGTCACTGCATACCGATGGCGGAGGCACTTGCCCCATAACCGGAATGTTCCCGGGAGAGTAGTGTGAAGCATACCAGCTTGCTGCAAGTCTCAATTGACCGCCAACCTTCGCCCCGATCCAAATGCCGGAAGCAAAATCCGCTGTCTTCCTGTTTGGCGATGATACCGGCCAGACCATACCTGCATCGCTTGTTGGAAATGAAATGAAATCGTAATTCGAGATTCCGTTTGTTCTGAATGCTGTATTAATGTTATTACCCTGCATAAAAAAAGACTGCTCCGGTGCAAGGTCCTGCGAAAAA
>JAUQWT010000200.1 GCA_030835005.1 Ignavibacteria bacterium
TATAAACAAACCATCCTGGTTTCCAATAGCTGCAAAAGTGTCAAGATTTCCTGACCAGAGTTTTTCTCCTAGTTGTTTACTAATTGTATCATGAAATTCCTTTACGCTTTCCACCGGCATACCAATTTCACTGATGCTCAATAAACTTTTGGAAGAAAATGGTTCTTGAGATGAATTATCAAGGTCATGTCTTGCTATGAGCTCAACGATGTTTCCGGCAGGATCATAAAAATATACAGAGTGCGCATTCCAGTTCGGGAAATCTATCAAAGAGCTATTCTCATATTCGATCAAGCTTACTTTTAAGCTTAGCCACTTCATTGCATCATGAATCTGGTTTTCGGGAATGTTAATTGCGTAGTGGTAATAAGGATTTTCATTTGCGTTACTCATAACAAATGTTAAGATTGAAGTTCCAACCTTAATTGAAACTGAACTATTGCCTTCGCAAAACAACTCGAGGCCAATAGCTCCGGCATAAAAATTCTTCAATACATTAATATCATTTGTTTCAAGCTGAAGTTCTTTGATGTTCAATCTTTTGGATTTTGTTATTCCCCTCTTGAGAGGGGTGGATTCACAGCTCCGAAGGAGCTCCTTCTGAGAAGGTGAAGACGGGGTGTGTTATAATTAATACAATTCACTGCAATTCTGGCGCGGGGATGACAAATCAAGACTAATCCTCTGCAATAACTATTATCTTATCCTTCTCGCTGAAGGTGATCATTCCGGACTTATCAGGATTAACAACAACTCCATATGCCTTGTTAACATTATGTGAGAACTCATCTTTTCTGTATCCGATGGCAATTTCACCTTTTTGTGCAGCCGAAGCTAAAACAGTATAGAAATTTACTGCTCTGCCCGGCAGAACATAATCAGTTACCGGTTTAATATAGATCTCCGAGCCCTCGGCATCAAATAAGTCGTCAAAGACTCCTTTTAATTCTTTGTTTTCCGAAAGCTGTGATAGCATTAAGCTGATAAGTTTATTGCTTATAATAAAATCATCCGCTTCAGTTACTTCTGCAAGCTCTTTATTCCTGATATCAAGCATTTCGCTTACAATTGTAAAATCATTCCCTGTTTTTTCCTCTATATTTCTGAGGTGGAGTAAAGTGATCAAAGTAAGTGAATCGGCTTCCTGCTCAGGCAGTGAATCAGAATAGCACAGCAGAATAATGTGGCTGAATTTGTGCAATTCAAGCGAATCCAGCAGTTTCCTTTCGCAAATATTACCTCTTATGAATTTCAAGTCCTGGTTCTTAATTTCACTGCGCTGACCGTCAATGGCAAGCTCTACCTGATCTCCATCTGCAACCACAGTAAGTGTTGAGCCTTTTGCCAGGTAATTATCAAGTTCCCTGATTATATAAGTTGCTCGCCGGTTCCACCCCAAAATTAATGTGTGTTCAAGCTGTGCGCCTTTAGGGCTAGATGTTGAATAAGCAGATTCATCAATACTGATATTACTTTTGCCGGAGAGCTTTATGGTATCATCATCCTCAGAAATTGCAATTATCATATCTCCGCTTTGGATAACTGTATCCATTGGCGGATTTACCTGTATCCTGCCGTCTTTGTATCTTAAGCCCATTAATGAAGAATCTTCATACATATGCAAAGCTTCCTTAAACGTAGTACCAACCAGTTTTGGTTCTTCCTGAAAATAAATTTCATCTCCGTCAAATCCAAGAAGCTCTGTATATACAATGCTTAAACCAGATTGCCTGCATGACTGCGCTATAACTCTTGAGATAAGGTCATCGGTATGAATTAAAGTCACTTCTTCAGAGCCGATCATTTCAGTTACTTCTTTATTCTTATGGTCGCTTATCTCTGCTATGATATGATATGGATCTTTGCTTCGTTTCGGATTATTTCTCAGAGCAAGTATTGATTTAATAACGCTGATATCAGGATCCTCGAATTCAGAAGCAAGTATTATAATAGAGCGCGATTGGTGCGGATTAACAATTTCAAGATCAAACAGGTCAATAGTGCTTCCATGTCTGCATATTACTCTGGTATTCCGCGTATCAGGAATTTTATTGTTGATATCTTCTTCCATCTCAACTTTGTCTTTAGACGAAAGTATCACGATAACCGGCTTTTTTTGATTTTCGTTCGCAATAATCAGCTCAGAAATTATTGGGAAGATCTTTTCGCTCCAGCCCAGAATTAAAGTATGGCCTTTCTCAACAACAAATGAGTGTCCTTTTCTCAGCTCTTCAAGCTTGTTTGATATTCCGCTTGCCAGAACACCGATAAGTGTTGATACAATAAAAATTCCGCCAAGTGTAACACAAAGCATTACTATTCTGAATCCCCAGCCGGTATCGCCTCCCATTGTGCCCGGGTCAAGCGTACGCATTAAGCTTTTCCATGCGGCTTCAATAAAACCAAGTGATTCGTTGTCTTCCTGCGCAATCCCTGTAACAGTAATAATTATTCCTGCTGTTATGACAAGCATTAATGAAGCAAGCCCCAGCCAGCCGATCAGAGCGATCGTACCTTTAGACATCAGATTATCGAATTTATAATGTAGCTTTTGTTTGAAAGAAATTGACGGTTTATCTGGCATTGTTTTCTGTTTTATCTTACCGGTTTATTTTACTTTTACATCAGCGCCCTGTGGCAGGTTGTTGAACTGTTTTATCTTTGGCTCTCTTAAAGTGTTTTTTGGGTCTGCATCACCGTAGAAAAAATGAGTCCCCTTTGTAGCAGTCCACGTTGTTACTATCTTAAAACTATCTCCTGAAGGCAGCCCGCATCTTATGCCGCAGTCAAGGATCTTTTTATTATTCACTATCTGCCAGGGAACTCCCTTCAGCATTTTATCAGAGACATTCTTTATGGTCATTCTGATAGTAACTACTCCACCCGTTTTTATTATAAGCGGTGTGACCTTAAAACTTGTTACTTTGATCACATCATCTTTTTTACTTTCAGTGGTGCGAATCCTTTTGAGACTTAACCTCTTGATTTTACGCATTATAGTATGTTCTGTTTAAATTTGTTCTTTTCACAATTTTATGAGTATATTTTGCCAAAATCAACATATTATTTAGAAATAACCTAATTAGCTATTATTGACTCTTCTAATCGCTTGAAAGATATAAAATGTATCATTATTTTGATTAAATTAAATTTAAATCAAAGGATTAACTAAATAATTCTACAAATGAAAAAATTATTTACGCTTTTCATCTTTGCCCTCATTCTGGTCAATGTAAACTTTGCGGGAGACAGAATGGTATTTGTGGAGAGGTTTACAAGTTCAACTTGCCCTCCCTGTGCTTCAAATAATCCAACAATGGAAGCATTCCTGAATGCAACCGATCCCGATAAGATAACTGGCATAGCATATCATATGAGCTGGCCGGCACCGGGAAATGACCCGATGTACCATTACAATCCGGTTCATAACGATGCAAGGAGATCACAATACAGCATTATCAGCATTCCCGAAGCCAGAATGGATGGCATTATTCCTGTAGTTCCAAACTATTCTATCCCTGCATTGCAGTCATATTTTGATAGCAGAACTAATATATTAAGTCCGTTTACTATTATTGTTACCGATAGCACTTTCGGCGATTCTGTACTTATCAGAGCACGAATCTATACTGAAATAGCTTTAAGCAATCCATCTGTCAGGGTTTATTTTGCTGTAATGGAAAGACACATAACAAATATTAGCCCGCCATCTACAAACGGCGAGCAGCACTTTTATGATGTAATGAGAACTCTCACAACATATCCAACCGGAGAGACTTTTTCATTTTATCCCGGCCAGACATATATATTCGAAAGAAGAATTAAGAAAGATCCGATATGGCAGACAGCTGAATTGAGATATACAGTTTTCATGCAGCAGGGATTTGAAATAATGAATGCCGGAAAGAAGACAAATAATTTTACACTAATTCCTATAAGCAGCTATAAGGCTGTTCAGCAGGGTCAGTCACAAAATGCAACATACCAGCTTTCAATCCCAGTGGTAGCGCCAGGCTATACTTCGCCAGTTACTCTTTCGGCTCAGGTCGATCCGCCAAATGCAGGCATAACTGTTAGCTTCCCCGCCGGGAATACGGTTTCTGCATTCCCTTCAAACTTTGATATGCAGGTCAGCTCAACAGCAGGTGTACCTACAGGCAATTACAGAATTATTGTAACCGGTACAAACGGGAATGCAAAAACACACAAAACTTCAGTAACATTTCTTGTTGGGCAGAATTTCGCAAGCGTAAAGGCGAACAGATCAACCCTTCAGTTCAAAGTTGATAACGTGCAGTATAACTCCGCTAAGCTATTCACCTGGGACCTGAATACACAGCATAATCTTTCGGTAGTATCACCTCAGCTTGTTGGTTCAACACGCTACTTATTCCAGAGCTGGAGTGACGGCGGAGACTCGATCCATAACGTTAACGCAACAACAAATGTACTGGATTATACTGTAAATTACAAAACTCAGTTTAAACTCATAGCAAATATTTCACCGGGCAGCTTACCGGTAACAGTGATCGGCGGCAACGGATTCTACGATACAGCCTCAACGGTTACTTTTTCGATCTCCACTACCGCCATTGCTTACAACGGGAAAGAATATTATTTCCAGAGGTGGACAGGTAACGGGAACGGATCGTATAACGGAACTAATCCTTCATATACTATCAATTCAATGAACAACGTAATAGTTCAATCGGCAATATTTGATACTATCCCGCCAATTGGAATTCAGAACCTGAATACAGGTGTACCGATGGTTTTTGATATGCATCAAAATTATCCGAATCCGTTCAACCCGGTAACCAAGATAAAATTCGATCTGCCGAAAGAGTCAAATGTATCTATTAAAGTTTATGATATCATCGGCAATGAAGTAACAAGTATATTCAATGGAAACCTAAAGGCAGGCTTCTACGAAGCTGATTTCAACGGTTCGTCCTATGCCTCAGGAGTTTATTTCTACAGAATCGATGCCGGTGATTTTACCAGCGTAAAAAGAATGATACTTGTAAAATAAAATATCAGTTTAATTTATAAAATTTCCAGCAAGGGGTCTTACGCCCCTTGTTTTTTTTAAATCAAAAAGTATTGAGATCTAAGATCATTATATTATTTCTTCTGGCTGTGTATCTTAATATGCCTGTCAATTCACAGGCAAACAGGGAGTGGGTGAAAAGATATAACGGAAGCGCAAACAGGTATGATATCGCCAATTCACTGAAACTTGATGCTGCCGGAAATGTTCATGTTTACGGAACTGTTTCGTCTCTGGATGCATCTACAGATATTACTGCCGTGAAATACAATTCTGCCGGCGATGTTTTGTGGACGGCGTTGTTCAACGGCTATGGCAATTCCATTGATGCAGTAAGCGCGTCATGGCTTGATAGCAGCGGCAGCAGCTATGTTACAGGTTACACTGCCGATACAAACCTTACTGTAAAAATAATAACACTTAAATTCAACAGCAGCGGACAGTTATTATGGGCTAGAACATTCCTGCCCGGAACTCATACAACATCACGCGGCCATGCGCTTCTGACTGATGCAGAAAGTAATGTTATTGTTTGCGGCTCACTCAGAAGGCCCAATGGTTCATTCTCTTTGGCAGTGTTAAAATATACTTCCACGGGTGATCTGACAGGTACAGCCATCTTCAATAAAACAGCAACAAGCAGCGAACCTCCGGTATCTTTATGCATAGACGGATTAGGTAACTATTATGTTTTGTGTTCTTCAAATGCTGCAGATGGTACTGATGACGTACTTATACTGAAATATGGCCAGTCACTTGATCTTATTCATCAATATACATTTGGTGGAATTGCAGGTAATGGCGATATACCGGTTCAGATCATAATGGGAAACGATAACAGGCCGGTTGTAACTGCGGGAGTATATAACGCAGGCAGGGATATGGACTATTGTATTCTGCGTATGGATTCAAACTTAACTCCTGTGTGGAATTACTATCATAACGGGCCGTCTAATAACCGCGACCTGCCCTACTCTATTGCCAATGATTCACTTAACAACATTTATGTAACCGGTTCATCCAGAAATGCCGATACTCTTGGGTCAGAGGATTTCCTTACCATGAAACTCAGCAGCGCCGGGGTACTCAAGTGGGCCAAGAGATATGACGGCACCGGGAGCGGAATTGACTACGGCGCAAGCGTTACTGTTGATAGGCTTGGAAATGTATATGCAGGCGGCGCTACTGATAAACATTATAACCATGTTGGATATGCGCTTTTGAAGTACGGGCCGGCCGGTGACCTGCACTGGCTTGAAGAATACAGCAGGCTTGATAGTTCTGAAGATTTCATCTATACCGTTGCAGTTGATTACGCATACAATATTTTCGTCACAGGAATCAGTTTTGACAGCCTGAGTGACTATGATATTACTACCATAAAATATTCGCAGCCCATTGGTATAACACAAATATATACCCATGTTCCCGTAAATTTTGAGTTATCACAGAACTATCCTAACCCGTTTAACCCCGAAACAAACATCCGGCTATCAGTTTTAGAAGGATTAAAGCAGGGTGAATATTCATTGAAGATCTTTGATGCTGCCGGAAGAGAAATTGAGAGCCTGTTCGATGCCGATCTGCCAAAAGGAATTTATGAAATCAGGTGGAATGCAAATGATAAACCCAGCGGGGTGTATTTTTATAGATTTTGGACAAAAAATTACAGTTCGACAAGAAAAATGATACTGCTGAAATAAAACTATTTTAACTTTATAATTCTTTTTTTGAAAAAATTATATTAAGTTTACAAAATATGAAAACCGGAATTCTTTTTGTATTATTATGTATCAGCAGTGCACAGTATTCACAGTGGTACTCTCATGCATCGGGAACTAACTACACGCTAAAAGCCGTGGTTTTTACAGATGAAAATACGGGTTACATATGCGGCTATGGCACTATCTTGAAAACAACCAATGGCGGAATAAACTGGTTAAGCTCTTCTCTGCCCGGAAGCCACAACTCAATGGTGTTTGTAAACAGCTTGACCGGATTTGTCTGCAGTGATAGCGGGAAGATCTATAAAACAACTAATGCATCAGCCAACTGGTCACTGCAGATAAGCAATACAACAAATCCGCTTGCATCAATTAGTTTCATTAATCCAACAACAGGCATTGCAGCAGGAGTTATGAAAACTCTGCTTAAAACCACTGACGGAGGCAATAACTGGTTCAGCATTTCAAATACTGCCCCACAAGTGGATTTCCTGAGTTCAACTATGAATGACGCAATGAATTACTTTGTTACAGGGACCGATAGTTATATAATCAGAACTACAGACGGAGGTGCAAATTGGGTTACGTTCACTGCAGGAGAGCCGAATCCTTTTGTTGCTGTTGAGTTTGTAAACGAAAATACCGGCTATGTGACAGGGTGCTGCGGAATGTTTATGAGCACAACTAACAAGGGTGTTGATTGGTTTGACAATTATTTTCTCTCTCTTGGTTTTACTTTTCGTGACCTGGAATTCATAAATTCAAACACCGGCTATGCAATTGGAGATAACGGAATGGTTTACAGGACAATTAACGGAGGCTTGTGGTGGGATTCAACTGCTACCGGAACAAACCAGATATTGTATTCAATATACATGGTTAATAATAATACAGGATGGGTTGTAGGCAATTACGGAACTTTGCTGAAAACTACAAATGGCGGCGGCGAAGGATTCACGATCGGGATTCATGATCTTTCAACCGGAGCCCCGCGTAATTTTTCGCTTCAACAAAACTATCCCAATCCTTTTAACCCCGAAACAAAATTAAGTTTCACAATTGAAGCAGGTTCAAAGATCAGAACAACGCTGAACATTTATGATGCAGCAGGAAGGTTTGTGGATATGCTCATTGATAAACAGCTTGGCCCCGGAAAATATGAAGTGAGGTGGAATGCCGTAAAATATCCGAGCGGAGTATATTTCTATACCCTTAAAAGAGGATATGAGTTAGATTCGAAAAAGATGATACTTATAAAATAATTAAAATCAAATACTTAGTATAAGTACAGAGACTTGATCCAAACTAAAGAAATCCATAATTAGACTTGAATATTCAATGAAATTCTATTAGTTTTTCAGGAACTATCCGTCTGAAAAACGGACATTTATAATTTTTGAACGCGTGAGAGGAATCAAAGAATGAAAAAGCAACTACTGGTTGTAATTGCCTTTGTGTCTCTTATTGGTTTTACTCCTGAGGCTTCATCGCAAACCGGTTTCAACACAGTACTTGAGTACTGCACAGGTACATGGTGCCAGTGGTGTCCCTGCGGCCATACTATTGTTGATGATATACTCACGAATTTTCCTAATACAATGGTACTTGCTTATCACGGAGCAGGAAGTGATCCCTGGCAGTCATATAGTCTGGGTATCAGGGGAATTTTTGGTTTCAGCTCTTATCCCTCCGGAGTTGTTGGCAGAATTACCGGCATAATTGATAGAGGCGGGTGGAATAACAGGGTTTTTATCCAATCTAATTTCGTAGAACCGGGAGTTGAGATATTAGTTAGCCAATTTACTTTTGATGGCGAAAACAGAACAGTAAACGGAACAGTAAAGATTGTTGCAATAGATACACTTTACGGGAATTATAATATCAATTATGTTTTGACCGAAGATAACCTTATTTATCCTCAAACTGGCAACGGCTCATGCACAGGCGGCTCAAATTATGTACATGACCATGTTGTTAAGGCAATGATAAATGGTGATCTTGGCGAGCAGCTAAATACCACTGATGACACTGTGTGGTTTGCAGGTGATACTATTACAAGCACACTTAGTTATGTTATACCAGCCGAGTTTGTTGCTTCAAACTGCAAAGTGAATATGTTTGTTTATAAAACTGGCGGCAGTATAAGTACAGAAAGTGCTGTACAGCAATCAAAAGTTGAAAGCGTGCCTGACCCGATAGGAATAATAAATATCAGCGGGATACCGGACGGATTTAACTTGGGTCAAAACTATCCCAATCCGTTTAATCCCTCAACAAATATTAAGTTTTCAATTCCCTCAGATGGTAATGTTTCATTGAAGTTCTTTAATTCTCTGGGGCAGGAAATTGCTGCGTATGTTGATGGCTTTTTAAGATCCGGTACATACAATGCTGTGTTTGACGGAACAAATTTAACCAGCGGTATATACTTCTATACTTTAAAGACTGAGAATTTTGTAGAAACAAAAAAAATGATGTTGGTTAAGTAGTAGAACCATTTGAAGTATCCGTATTTTGCGGATTGATAATGTAAAGTAACAGTTTTTACGATATTCAATATTAAACAATCTGATCTATAAATTTATGTTCAAGAGAGAGGAACATTAAAATGAAAAAACATTTATTTCTTGTAGTTGCCCTAATCACTTTTGCAGGCTTCAGTTATAACAGCTCAAATGCTCAGACAAATAATGTTCTGGTTGAGTATGTAACAGGTACCTGGTGCGGCTGGTGTCCATGCGGGCATCAGATA
>JAUQWT010000201.1 GCA_030835005.1 Ignavibacteria bacterium
AGAGTTTAACAAGGACATATCCAAATTAACGAATGCACAGGATAGTGCTGCATTTTTTGACAAATTCGGAAATGATGTGATCAAGGCAAGAGAAAACAGGATCAAACTCGGCCTTGACCTTCAGGGCGGAATGTATGTCATCATGGAAGTTGATATTGCCAAGCTTTTAACAGATCTGGCCAAAAAGAAGGATGAAAATCTTACCCAGGTGTTAGATCAGGTTGGTGAACAATCCAAAAGCTCAGATGAAGATTTTGTCGATATGGTAGATATACGGTTAAGAGAGAAAGGTCTCTCTTTAAAAGCTTATTACGGCGAGATAAGAGATGACGAATCAAGCATTAAATCTTCATTGAAATCAGAAGTTGAAAATGCGATTGACAGAGCGATCCAGGTTGTTAGAAACAGGATCGATCAATACGGAGTATCAGAGCCGGTTATACAGAAGAAAGGTTCCAGCAGGCTTGTTGTTGAGCTTCCGGGCGTAAGCAATGTACAGGAAGTAAGGAAACTTCTTCAGGGAACAGCTCTTTTGGAATTCAAACTTGTTATTGACCCTCAGATAGCTGTTAAAGTGATGGAAAAGATAAACACATTCCTTGCGGGCGGCAATCTTGATTCACTTGTTAAGGCAGATAGTTTAAGCAAGCTATCAAAACTTGACTCTCTTAAGAAAAAAGATACGACAAGTGTAACAAAAAATAACATCAAAAAGGATTCGACCACAATATCAGAGAAAAAAGACACTACTAAAAAAGAACTGACTAAAAAAGATACATCTAAGAAAAACACCACTAAGAAGGATTCTATAAAACCTTCAGATTCGAACATAACAGGACTAACAGACAGCAACGGCAATCCGCTTGATACAGGAAAGCAACTTTCTGAGGAAGAATTCAAAGCAAAGAACCCTTGGTTCTATCTTGTACGTCCGCAGCAATTTCAGGACGGAACAGTTGCTTGGTTTGTCCGTGAAACTGACAAGCAAAAAGTACAGAAAATTCTTGACAGGAAAGAGATACAGGATATCATCCCTACTGATGTAAGTTTTGCATTCAGTAACCGTTCTACATTTGTTGACGAGGGAGAGAAGATATTCCAGTTCTATATATTGAAGAGAGATCCTGAGCTTACAGGCGGAGTAGTAGTGAATGCAAGGTCAAACATTGATCCTTCCAACAACACGCCCGTTGTATATATGGAGATGAACAGTGACGGGTCGGCAGACTGGGCTAGGATTACAGGGGCGAATATAAACAAGCAAATTGCAATTGTGCTTGATAATGTTGTTTACTCTGCACCTGTTGTAAGAAGTAAGATAACAGGCGGAAGTTCACAAATCGAAGGAATGGCAAATATTCAGGAAGCGAAGCTTCTTGAGATCGTACTGAAAGCCGGCGCTTTACCTGCTCCTTTGACAATTATTGAAGAAAGAACTGTCGGACCATCGCTTGGTCAGGATTCTATTCAAAAAGGATTGTATTCATCGATCATTGCTTTGATACTGGTTGCTTTGTTCATGATGGTCTATTATCATTTTGCGGGTTTTGTTGCTGATATGGCATTGCTTTTCAACATGATCGTCATATTGGGAATTATGGCAAGCTTTCACGCCACATTAACTCTGCCGGGTATTGCCGGGCTTATACTATCAATTGGTATGGCCGTGGACTCCAATGTTCTTATTTATGAACGTATCAGAGAAGAATTGCGCGGCGGTAAACCTATCAGGACTGCTATTGAAATAGGTTATAACAAAGCTTTTTCTGCTATTATGGATGGCCACGTAACCTCAATTATTACGGCAATTATATTATACCAGTTTGGCACGGGTCCGATACAGGGTTTTGCCTTAACACTTTTGATAGGTTTGATCGCCAATTTATTTACTGCTATTGTGATGACAAGAATAATTTTTGACATAATGACTGCTAAAGGCAAAACATCAATTAACTTTGGATAATTAAATTAGAGAACTGAAATGCATTTTTTTCAAAACACAAATATAGATTTTTTAAGTAAAAGAAAATTATTCTACCTGGTTTCATTATCAGTCATAGTAATAGGTCTTGTAGTTTTCGCTCTTAAGGGACTTGCTATCGGAATAGATTTCGCCGGCGGAACAGAAGTTCTTGTAAAATTCCAGAACGAGATTCCCATTAACGATATCAGAAGTGCGATGTCAACTTCGCAGATCAATGGGGCTGAGATCAAGACTTTGGGGAGTGAAAGAGAAATACTTATCAGGACTCCTGAACAGGGTGAAGGAACAAGTGTAAGCGATAACATAAGACAGGCTTTGACCACAAACATCAAGAATAATACTTTTGAAGTACTGAGAATTGATAAAGTTGGCCCGAAAATAGGGAAAGAACTGACTACCTCTGCAATATATGCAACCATTTTTTCACTTATCGCAATTCTTATCTACCTTGCCTTCAGGTTTGAATTTGTTTACGCAGTTGGATCGGTACTTGCACTTTTGCATGATGTTCTTGTTACCCTGGGATTTGTTGCTGTATTCGGATTCCTTTTTCCGGGACTCCATCTTGAGCTTGACCAGGGTATGGTTGCAGCATTTTTGACACTTATCGGTTTTTCGGTAAATGATACAGTTGTGGTTTTTGACAGAATAAGGGAAAACATAAAACTTTACAAAAGCGAAAACATTTTCAGCGTTATGAATAAAAGTTTGAACTATACTCTAAGCAGAACTATAATTACTAACGGAACCGTGTTTATTACTGTACTGATTCTGCTTATCTTCGGCGGTGAGGTTAACAGAAGTTTCGCATTTACATTCCTGGTAGGTATAATAACAGGAACATATTCATCGATATACACTGCCGGAGCGTTTGTGGTTGATATTAAGAATTACATGGATAAGAATAAAAAAGGGATCATCCCCGGTAAATTATCACCTAAGAAAGCGTAGTTTTTCTGAACTCTTACCAGCAAGAGAAATAAGATGAGGACATATCATGCCTGCTAATTCAGTAATAGGATTACAATGGGGCGATGAAGGCAAAGGCAAAATTGTTGACCTTTTGGCTGCAAACGCCGATTATGTTGTAAGATATCATGGCGGAAATAACGCCGGACATACTGTAGTACTCGGAAAAAAAAAGTTCTTTTTCCGCTTAACTCCTTCAGGGATCTTTCATAAAAAAACCAAAGCAATTATTGCCAACGGAGTTGTACTCGACCCGGAGGTGCTTATTGCCGAAATGGATATTCTACTGAAAGAAGGTATAAACCTGAAGAATAAGCTCTTCATTTCACCAAGATGCCATCTGATACTCCCCTATCACAAAGAACTTGATATTGCATTCGAAAACGCGCGCGGAAAAAATAAGCTTGGCACAACCCGGCGCGGAATTGGTCCTGCTTATTCTGATAAAGTAAGCTATAACGGAATTCGGGTTTATGACCTGCTGGACTGGAATAGTTTTGCGGATTTGTACCGCTTCCAGGCAAAGATCAAAAATAAGATCCTTAAAACATTTGGAGTAAAGCCCGTAAACATAGAACAATCTCTTGCTAAGCTGAAGAAGCAAAGAACCAGGCTCTTGCCCTTTGTTAAGGACTCCTTTGAGATATTAAACGATGCTGTTTTAAAAAAGAGAAACATTCTTTTTGAAGGAGCGCATGGAATAATGCTTGACCTCGATTGGTCGCCATATCCTTATGCAACGGCATCAAATACTGTGATCGGCGGAATTAATACCGGTTCCGGATTGCCTGTTAAATCTATAAATAACGTAATTGGTATTGTCAAAGCTTTTACTTCAAGAGTTGGCGAAGGTCCTTTACCTACCGAACTAAACGGAAGGCTTGCTGATGCTATACGCGAAAGAGGATCTGAATACGGCACAACTACAGGAAGACCCAGAAGAATTGGCTGGCTTGACCTGGAATCTGTAAGATTCTCCTGCAAGATCAACAATGTTTCAGAGATCGTGATCACAAAGCTTGATATACTAAGCGGCCTATTGGAATTAAAGATATGTACAGGTTATGTACTGAATGGAAAGCCTGTTCATTATGCGGATTGCGGGTATAAAGAACTTGCCAAAGTTAAACCTGTTTACAGGACTTTTCCAGGTTGGATAGAGGATATTTCAGACATTAGGAAGTTTGATAGTTTGCCATTGGAATGCAGAAATTATCTGAATTTCATTAGGAAATCTCTTGGTGTAAAGATAAAGTTTGTTTCAGTTGGCGCTGAGCGGAATGCAAATGTAAAAATGTGAATTGGATTGAAGTAGTTTTACACACCCCGTTTTCACCTGCTCCTAAGGAGTCCCTTCGGGGCGGTGAATTCACCCCTCTCAAGTGAGGAATTATCTGCTGAATTCTCATTCAAAAAATTTGGATTTTATAAAAAGAGGGACAAAACACTGGTTTTTGTCCCTCTTGTGTTGAATGAAAAAACTCAATTACTTCTTCTCTTTTCTGGCTGTAAACAATCCGCCTTCAGTATGGCCGCCTCTGAAAGTTGAATAGTACCAACCGCCTTTCATATCCCCGTTAATTATATTTGCGTTTATGAATACGTTTGCGTCGGCGATCTTTGGATTAGTATTAATGTTGATGAATTTCTGTTTATCGTTGTAGTATCCCTGAAGCTCACCGCCCTGCATGGTTGAGAAACCTTTGTAACTGGTATCCTGTGTGACCTTTGACAGAGTATATGACCCGCTTACAAGGTAATCAGTAGAACCGTTTTTCTGTTTGGAAACAGAATCGATTATGATTAGCCCCTCTACCAGTGAAGTCCCGGAACTATCCGACAGAACATAAGCATATCTTCCCTTTTTCAGAGCAAGTGTTGATTCTGTATCTGACCCTGAACATGAACTTAATACCAAAGCTGTAATAACTGCAATTATACTTAAAATTTTCATATTTTTGCCCTGCCTCCTTAGGCATATTCAAAAATGGCCTGATTATTTTATCAATACCATTTTCTTAATTTCTGAATAAACGGATTTATTATCCTTATTTACTTCCAGTTTGTAAAGGTAAACCCCCGATGCAAGGTTTAAGCTGTTAGCATCTAAGTTATATGAAAATATGCCAATTGGATAGTGACTATTGCTGATCAATATAGCTATTTCTCTGCCAGTGACGTCGTATATCTTCAAGGTTACTAGGCCTGCTTCAGGCAACGCAAATTTGATGTTGGTTACCGGGTTAAACGGATTAGGATAATTCTGAAGCAGACTGAAAAACAGAGGCGCTTCTGATGAGTTTAGAGGATTATCCAGACACAAAGCCTGATTATATCTCAATCGGACAGTGTCTCCGGGCATTATTCCAAATCCCCTAGTCAGATTTATTGCGCCATTTAAGTGGCAATAGCTCATAATAGTACCATTTTGATTAGGTCTGGTTTGCGTAAAGCAAGTACCATTTTCGGCCTGAACGCAGGAGTCAATTGCACCGATATTTCCGCCGGGTAAAGACGGCCAGACGCATGACTGTGTATGCATTGAACCGAAGTTATGGCCTGTTTCATGAGTGATAACCATTACAGTCCAAGAATAAGTTGGGTATGGCTGGTAAGTACCCTCAATATTGCTGAATGCGTACCTTCCTGACTGGCTGGAAGGCTCATAAGACTGACAAAGTACTCTAATCCATGCAATTCCTCCAAGAGTTTGGCCATGTCCCGTAGAGAGCAAATGCGCCAAATCACCGCTAAACGCATTCTTTGTCCTCGTGCCAAAAGCTTCAAGAATAGCTGTTGATGTCGTTAAACTAGCATAAGGATCAGTTGTTGTATATACAGAAACATTGGGTACCATATCAACTGTTATG
Source organism: Ignavibacteria bacterium (assembly GCA_030835005.1). Classification (GTDB taxonomy): domain Bacteria; phylum Bacteroidota; class Ignavibacteria; order Tepidaquicellales; family OLB5; genus OLB5. Next base: position 5,824 of record JAUQWT010000201.1, read on the forward strand.
CTTTCATTCTGGTAAAGTGTTTTTACATGAAGAAAAGCGCCGCTTATAAAAGCTGCTGTTGCAGTAGTGCTGCTTCCGTTATCCTGATACATCCTGAAATCGCATGTAAAATTTATATCAACAGGTGATATTGTAGCTTCGCCGTTTCCGGTATTATTACTGTTATGCACCGGAGTTCTATAGAATTTGTCATAAGCATCACCAGATCCGCACTCAAAGCCGGGTTTAGTGATAACATCAAGGTCATTATAAAATATGTACTCATTAGTCAGCTTTTTACTATCATTCTTAATTGCTCCAAGCACAAAATTACCATTATCTGTTGAGAAAATTCCCATGACATTATTCTCAAAAACGCTGAATGAAACTATCGAGTTTTCATCACCCTTAATAATACCGCTGTAATACGTACCCTGATTAAAGTTTTCTTCTTTTATTAAACCATTGCCAATAGAAGTTATTTTTAATCCTTCGGGGTATGGATTCACTTTCACAAGCTCTGCTTCAATATCCTTGTTATCAGGCCCTTTGAGATTAAGTGTCATTGTCTCCGGTTTGCCTGAATTCAGCTCACCGAGAAGTTTTACATCAATTGTAAAGAAGGAAGCCCTGTTGACAAATGAGTTTAAGACAGACGAATTATCTTTATGGCTTTGCTTAAAAAGGCTAATGCTCCCGAATTCCTCAGAATTCTTCATGCTTTTCACTAATTCTGCATTAGAGTTTTTGTGCTTAAGTTTTCCGTACAATTGTACTGTTGAATTCTCTACAGGGTTAAACGCACTGAAACTGAAGATCAGTGCAATAGCCAATACAGAGAATATGAGTAGATTTATTCTATAAACTTTTTTCATATATTTAAAATTATTTAAGTTCGCTTGAATTGTAATTAAAACTGTTTTTACCGTTATTCTCTATACTGGTCTTCGAGTCAGTAATGGTTTGACTATAGTAAAGAATCCTATTATTATTTATTCCTGTCAGAACCAGCTCGTTATTTTGCGTAAACTGGTAACTGTACTGTACTCCTGAATCCGTATAGGTTAAAGTAGAACCCGATATTGAATACTGCCTGCTGATCTCTGTTGCATTGGGGCACTTAAGAGTTGCGGTGCCGCCGGAAGCACTTGGATAAGTAACCATCTCACCGGGACAGATATCAAGCGTTGTTCCTGCATTGTAGATCAAGGTCCAACTCCCAGTAATATCTCCGGTGGGAGAAGTATTGTTCAGGATCTCCTCACAATCTGAGCCCAGAAACGGCAAAGAAAGCAGCATTAAGCCGGTTATTAAGCGAATTGATAGTTTTTTGTACATGTTATTCATAAATTTAGAAAATTAGTTTGATATAAATATAATTATCAAAACATTAATACACAACAAGTTTTACAAAAAATTACAGTTTTTCTGCAAAAACAGAGTGAACTATGCCAAGAAAATTGTTCTTTACCTTTATAAATTTGAAGTTATTCTGCATCAGAAGCGTATTGTAAGAATCTACTGTTATGAAATTATCTACTGATTCGAAAAGATAATCATAAGCATATTTACTATTTGATAGTTTGTTGCCAAGTTTTGGCAGTACTTTCTCGAAATAGACCTTAAATGAACGGTTTGTTATAGTGTCTTTGAAAGGTTTGAACATTTCAATTGTAAGGAATATTCCGCCAGGCTTTATTACACGGGCAATCTCCCTGATACATTCTTCCAGATCCTGAAAATTTCTGACACCAAAAGCGACCCCGCATAGGTCAATTACACCATCTGCAAACGGTAAATGTTCAGCTTCAGCCCTTAAAGTAATATTCTTATCGTTCGAGAGTTTAGTATCGTTTATCTTAAGCATTTCGCGTGATATATCGACTGAATACAATATTTGAGGATGCAGCTTCATGAATTCAATACCAAGATCGCCTGATCCTGATGCCAGATCCAGGATCTTATTGTAACTTGGCTGTAATTCACCTAATATCTTGATTGCTTTTTTTCTCCAACGGTTATCCTGGTACCCGCTCAAAAAGTGATTGAGCCTGTCATAAGAAGGTGAAATTTCATCGAACATCTTCCCGACGAACTCTTTATCTTTTGTATATTTCATTGGTTATTTAAACCTTAGAGAAGTGATAGGGTTTAATCTGGAAGCCATATAAGAAGGAATTACAGTAACCAGAATACTAAGTAATACGGCAATTACCGTGATCATGATTCCGGTGCTCCAGTCTATTAGCAGCGGCACTGTGGACATGTAATACAGATCCGGGATACTAACAAGATCGTATTGCAGCTGCAAGAAACATAATCCATATCCTAAAACATTTCCAAGAATTATTCCGGCTAGTGAAATCAGCATGCCCTGGTAGAAGAACACCATTGTAACATCTGTATTCTTTGCTCCCAGTGATTTCAGAATTCCAATTGTTTCGGTCTTTTCAAGAACGAGCATCAGCAGAAATCCGATAATGTTAATAGCGGCCACAATGATTATCAGCCCAAGCACAATTGGAATGGGTTTTTTCTGAAGATCGACCCACGTGAACAGCCCTTTGTAGATCTGAAAAACATTCTTTGCATTATTGTTAGGATAATCAATATTACTTCTTATATCCTGTGTTGTCGATTTGATCTTATCAGTCTCTTTGAGGAATACTTCAACACCGGTAACATAAGGCCCCATGCTGAATAACTTTTGAGCATCTTTCAAATCTACATAAAGCAGAACATCGTCATATTCCTTCAATCCTGATTCATATATTCCAACTACTTTAAATCCCTTAACACTTGGCGTGTTTGCTGCAGAAGGTATTCCCACAGTAGCAATTATGAACACTTTAGTATCAAGACCAATACCAAGCTTTGATGCAAGTTTGTTGCCGATAACAATGTTTGAAAATGCTGTATCAATTCTGCCGAGTTCTCCTGTTCCGGAAACTATCTTTCTTTGAGAGGCAAAAACCTTGTCTTCATCTCTTACCCCCTTTATAATAATTCCTTCAGTCCTCTCTTTAAACTTTATCACTGCCTCTTTCTGAACGAACGGATGAGCCACAGCAATACCAAAATGATTTGCGGTATCGTTTAGGTCATTTAAAAGCTTTTGATAGTCGGCTATACCCTCTTTCTTGAATGATAGAATCTGGATATGTGAGGAAAGGGATATGGTCTTTTCGGTTATCTCTTTTTCAAATCCATTTAGTACTGATACAGCGATTATCAATGCAGCCACTCCAATTGCGATTCCGGCAATAGAAATGAAAGTAATAAAGGAGACGAATGAAGACTCACCCTTTGACCTTAAGAACCGCTTTGCAAGAAAAAGATTTATCATTCTTTATGGATGACTTAAAACTCCATTAAATAACTTTTTATGAATTCATCGATATTGCCATCCATCACTGCCTGCGTATTGCTGGTTTCATGATCAGTCCTGTGATCCTTAACCATATTATAAGGATGGAAAACATAACTCCTGATCTGGCTGCCCCACTCGATCTTCTTTTTAGAATTCTCGATCTTATCCTGTTTGGCCTGCTCTTTTTCTTTCTCCATTTGGTAGAGTTTAGACTTAAGCATTTTCATTGCATTTGCCCGATTCTGATGCTGGGAGCGCTCATTCTGGCATTGTACAACAATTCCTGAAGGAGTATGAGTTATCCTGATAGCAGTTTCTACTTTATTAACGTTCTGCCCTCCTGCTCCGCCGCTGCGGAATGTATCAACCCGTATATCAGCCGGATTTATCTCGATCTCAATATTATCATCAACTATTGGATAAACGAAAACCGCTGCAAACGAAGTGTGTCTTTTCTTATTTGAGTCAAAAGGTGATATTCTAACCAGCCTGTGAACACCGTTTTCGGCTTTCAAATAGCCATAAGCATATTTACCGGTGATCTCAAGCGTAGCGCTTTTGATTCCGGCACCATCACCTTCAAGCAGATCGACGACTTCGGCCTTAAAACCCTGCTTTTCGGCATACCGAAGGTACATTCGCATAAGCAGTTGAGCCCAATCCTGGGCCTCTGTGCCGCCCGCGCCAGAGTTAATGTTAAGGATTGCATCCCTGTCATCATCAGCATCCCTAAGCATATTCTTGAATTCGGCATCACCAACAAGCTTGGAAAGCGCTTCGATGTCCTTTTCAAATACTTCTTCAAGCGTAATATCTGATTCTTCTTCTGCAAGGGAAAGGAGCGATTCCATATCATTGTACCTTGTATCCAGATTCTTCCATAGCTCTATCCATTCATGATTGCTGTTTATTTCCTGCAGAACTTTTTGGGCTTCGTTGTTATCATCCCAAAATCCCGGTTCAGAGGTTTTTAACTGCAGTCTATCTACTGTTTCCTGTTTGCTGGTGATCTCAAAGGAACCTCCTTAGATCATCGATCCGTTTCTTAACTTTCTTTAATTCTGATTTGCTGTAATCAAACATATCCATTTATCCTAAACGAAGTGAAGAATCCATTCCTCCACTTAGCTATATTTTAATTTAATTAATAAGTCTTAACTTATAATAAAACAATATTGTTACATCTTTACACAATCTCATTTCTAGGGAATGCATTTTAAGCCTCTGGTATAAACCCAAAGAGAATAGAATATATGATAATAAACCTGTGGGTTCCTTTATCGCTAAAATGTATTCTTCATTGAAAACGTTCATAACTCATCAAGGCTTTTCTATTTCCATCATCAGTAGTGCTGAAGCAAGAGTCTTACCCTGAGCATCATTCTTAAGCGAGACCGTTCCACCACCACCGAGAGTATTATGAAGCACGAAGTTCAGAGCATTGATATTCGGCATTTCATATCTATCAACCTTACCGAGGCAGATACCC
>JAUQWT010000202.1 GCA_030835005.1 Ignavibacteria bacterium
GTGTATAATGCATAAGAAATGATCGTACCTGCAGCAGCAATCGTATTGATCTGATCAGCAAATTCAACCGAATATTCTTTGAGCACTTTTCTTTGTTTATCAATATTTTCTTTATTAAGCGTCTGAGAGAGTTCACTCCTGCGTTTTGAAATGGCCAGGAATAACGAAATGAATATTGTCGTCAGAACCATCCAGCTAGAAACAGGCACTCCAATTGCCGCCGCACCGCCAAGTACCCGCAGCATGAAGCCGAAAGAAATGAAGAAAACATCAACAAGTACAATTGATTTTACTTTTAGAGAATAAAGTAAATTTGTTATCAGGTAAAGTACAATTACAAATGCAAAGATAGGCCTCTGGAAAACAAGCGTTCCAATTATTACGGCAACAAGTATTATAAGGAATATCATTGCCTGTTTAATACTTAATTCTCCGGATGCTATCGGGCGGTATTTTTTCTTTGGGTGGACACGGTCACTATCCACATCCATAATGTCATTTATGATATATACTGCGCTTGAGGCAAGTGAAAAAATAAAAAATGCAGCAATTGAAGGCAGAAGGTAATCAATATGGAAAATGTGGCGTGAAAAAAGAAGCGGCGCAAAAACAAAAAGGTTCTTGATCCACTGTTTCGGCCTGATAAGCCTTAATAAATGTAATATCATCTTTTGACCGCTATTTATCTGTTTAAGTTGATCTTATTCCAATCAATCTTATAAACATACATTTCAATGCCTCCGCAAATGGTGTTCTTTTGCAGCCTGGCGGAATAAACCTGCTTAAATGCTCCGGAATAATTATCCATTATAAATTCGAACCAATCCGGGTAAATTATTATATAGTTAACACCTTTATCTTTTAAATAGCCAAACAAAGCTTTTGTACCGTCTTCATAACTCATCTTCTGGAACTTGAATACCTCTGGTGTTACAAGTCCCGCCATATCCACTACATATTTCTTTGTAGTGAAAGTTATCATTCCTATATCATTCATGCCGAAAGCTTTCTCTCCCGGGAGGTTTTCCTTTAGCCACAAGCCTATGTTACCCTGCTGTTCATTGATATTTTCAACATTCCATCCAAGAACTCCGGCAAAGAGAACAGCACTGTTCACCGATACAACAAGAACTGCTGCAATGCTTGCTTTACGAATGAGCTGGTATCTTTTGATTTCATTTGCCTTTAATCGTGCATGTATCTTCTGCAATATATAAATTGCAACTATGTTAATAAATGGAATAAGCGGAATTAAATACCGGCCATGATGGCGCCAGTTCGGAGCAATAAACGATGAAACCAGAGGCAATAACAATACCCACAGGTTTATCATCAGGAATTTTTTGTCAGTATTCCTTTTAAGTACTGAGAATAAGAAATATCCCATAGAGATAAACCACAATATCAAGACTATGAAGTTATCTTTTACAAATATTTTTCCGCTCTCAACAAGATAAGTGAAGTTTGGCAAATACTTTATGGAACCAACTTGCCCTTCGTAAGTGTTCGGAAGAAACCCGCCTGTATGAATATATGAGAATATTGGGTAGGGGATAAGCAGCAGAACAAAAACGAGAATTGATAACACAAATCTGCCTAAATTCTCTTTCAAGTGACCCTTAAGCAGTACTAAAGATGAAAAATAGTAAATTCCCGCAAGCAGGTAAGTCTCGGGGCGGGTATTTGCTGCCAGGCCAAGAAGTAATCCGCCAACAATTGAGAGCTTTCCTGCTTGAATCTCACTCAGGTGATTCCTGAATATCAGTACCGAGAGCAGACAGAACAAAGTGATCTCCATTCCCGAAAGTGATGACCACAAAAGTCTCCCTGCCAAAAGAGTGAGCAGCGTTATTAATAATGAATATATCCCGTCAAATCCAAGCTTAATGCAGAGCTTGTATAACTCAATTAGCGCAAGAAGGAAAAATAATGAGCTAACAAACAGTGCATAGGGAATTATCATGTTCTGTGAAAACAAAAACGGGATACTTAAAATTATTACCCAAATGGGAGAAGTTGTTCCGGGAGTTGGCTCACCCGGATTGTATTGAAACAAAAAACCGTGCGCAAAATTCTCTGCAAACCGGAAATGTATCCAGACATCATCCAAAGGCATCCCAAACTTACCGCCTGCAATTGAGTATTCCGTATACAGATAAGCTGCCTGCACACCGATGTAAAGCAGTATAATTGTTAATATATGCTTATCTGTGTTCTTGAACATTCTTTAATATCTGCAAATTTACCCGATTTTCTTCATTAAAACATGGAATAAATAAAAACCCCCGTTCAAATTATAGTGATACGGGGGTCGAACAATTCATTAACTAAAATATCAAAAAACTGCCTGTTCTTCATATACGCCAAACGGCTCTTTTAATGCCGTACACATTTCGCCAAGAGTCACATTATTTCGCGCGCCTTCAAGGATCCTGGGCATCAGGTTTGTCCCGTCATTTGCGGATTGAACAAGGCTGGCAAGACACTCTGCAACCTTTTCTTTATTTCTTGATGCCTTCAATTCACGAAGTCTGTTAACTTGTGTTATCTCAACTTCTTTTGAAATCTTTAACAGCGGAATATCCAATTCTTCATCTTCTTCAACGAAATCATTAACTCCAACGATTATCTTTTCTTTAGAATCAAGCTCTAACTGGTAACGATAAGCTGCATCAGCAATCTCTTTTTGGAAGAAGCCTGCTTCAATAGCAGGAATTACCCCGCCTAATGAATCTATCTTGCGGAAATACTCCTCTGCCTCATCTTCCATTTTCTTTGTAAGTGATTCAACGAACCAGCTTCCTCCTAGCGGATCAACAGTATTAATCACTCCGTGCTCATACCCTATGATCTGCTGAGTCCTGAGAGCTATTTTTACAGCTTTATCTGATGGCAGTGCAAGGGTTTCATCCATCGAGTTTGTGTGCAGACTCTGCGTTCCGCCAAGTACTGCAGCCAGTGCTTCTATGGCAGTCCTTACAATGTTATTTTCAGGCTGCTGTGCTGTTAAGCTGCATCCTGCAGTTTGTGTGTGAAATCTAAGCGTCCATGATTTCGGGTTTTTTGCGCCGTATTTGTTACGCATGCGTTTGGCGAATATTTTTCGTGCTGCGCGGAATTTCGCTATCTCTTCGAAGAAATCAAGATGCGAATTAAAGAAGTATGATATCCTTGGAGCAAATGAATCAACATCCATGCCTCTTGCAATGCATGCTTCAATGTACGCAAAACCATCTGCTAAGGTGAACGCAAGCTCCTGCACTGCAGTTGAACCGGCCTCGCGGATATGATAACCGCTGACAGATACCGGGTTGAATTGCGGGACGTTATCCCTGCAATACTCTATCATATCAACAATTATTCTCAT
>JAUQWT010000203.1 GCA_030835005.1 Ignavibacteria bacterium
ATATATTCCCCCAAAGATGTAATTAACATTTACGATCCGTTCACTATAACTTTTGGCGAACTTGTACTTAACACAAACGATGATGAATTCAAAGAGCATAACTTTCTGGTTGTTGTAACTATTACTATCGGACCTGAAAAGATAATCAAGTTCTTCTACAAAGACGACCTGATGGTAAATAATGTTAAGAACTATGGTGATAATTACTGGGCGATCAATTTTACAGCTAAGAAGAACAACGTAATACTGATCCCGGCATTATTCAACGTGCCGAATAACGGCTCTGCAATAAACATAAAGCTTGAAGGCTATTCAAACATCAGCGCAGGAGACGAAACCATGATGAACCAGATGAGTACGGGTTATGTTTACACAAGCTCAACAATGTTCGGCGCAATGGAGCTGGCATATAAATATCTGGCTTCATCACCTGAGATCAACAAGCCTAACTCAAGCCTGCTTACATCTGCAGAAGTATTACAAAGGAATGTATCTACCAGGCCGGAAATATTCTACATGGGAAGCCCGACAGATGTAACATACGGTGTTCCCGAAGATCCCAAAAAATCAGTTGGTACTAATATATTGATACAGGGTTTAAGGAAGATCGAAGGAAAAGTAGGAAACAGAACTCCCGATACATGGGGATTGACGTTTACCAAACTTACTGATGTAAAGATAGTGCAGAATGAATCATACTACAGCAAGATAAAAGGCATTTTCAGCGATATAGTCAATATGCAGAGGATCGACGAGAACAAAAGAGAAGGTTTAATTGCACGCTGCAACGAAGTGATCAATGAAGATCTTGTTATGGGAAGAAAGACCGGCGTTTACCTGAATAACCAGGTGATACGGCAGCTCACTTTCTTAATGAATTTTGTAAAGGCAGGAATCAGAGCTAAATCAGATACCGCTTCAACAACAAGCGAATTCATGAAATCAGAAGAACGCGAAGCGTTGAATTACTTTGAAGTGAGCCTGAAAGAAAATGATTTTAACCTGGAAGACCAGTACGTTTATGATGATTTCGTGAACTCATCGGTCAACAGAGGTGCTATACAAAAAGAAATAGATATAATAAGAAGATATTACCAGATAAAGTAAAATTGAGCAGTATTTCAAATATAAAAATAACTTTCCCGGACGGGAGCATTAAAGAATATCCAAAAGGCACTTCTTCACTGGATATTGCCGCCTCGATAAGCCGCGGACTGGCAGATGATATCCTGGTTGCCGATGTAAACGGCAAGCTTGTTGATCTTGTTGCGCCTGTAGATGAAGATGCTTCACTTAAGTTCTACAAGTTCAATGATGAAGAAGGAAGGAAAGTCTATTGGCATACAACGAGCCACATAATGGCACAGGCTATAGAAGAACTATTTCCAGGAGCAAAGTTTGGAGTGGGACCTCCGATTGAAAATGGCTTTTATTACGATGTAGATTCCGAGCACAAATTTACCGAGGAAGACCTTAAGAAGATAGAAGATAAGATGCTTGAGATCGCCAAAAGGGGACTCAAGACCGTAAGGGAAGAATTGAAACGTACTGATGCAATTGAGTACTTTAAGACCAAGCGCGTTGATCCATACAAAGTAGAGATACTTGAAGATATCGCGAAGAATGAAGATGTAGTTTCTTTGTATCACCAGGGGGGTTTTACCGATCTTTGCCGCGGCCCGCACATGCCCTCAACTGCAAAGCTGAAGAATGTTAAGCTTCTCAGCGTTTCAGGTTCTTACTGGCGCGGCGATTCTGACCGTCAACAGTTACAGAGGATATACGGAATTTCTTTCCCTAAAAAGAAAGACCTGGATGAATATGTAAGGCTTCTGGAAGAGGCCGAGAAGCGCGACCACAGAAAGATCGGTAAACAACTTGATTTGTTCAGTACTCACGAAGAAGCAGGTGCAGGACTTGTTTATTGGCATCCAAAAGGCGCAATGATACGCAAAGAAATAGAAGACTACTGGCGAGAGGCGCATCTTGAGGGCGGCTATGAACTGCTTTACACGCCGCATATGGGAAAAAGCTGGTTGTGGGAAACAAGCGGCCACCTAGACTTTTACAAAGAGAGCATGTATGCTCCAATGAAGATAGATGAGCAGTTATACTACATGAAGCCGATGAACTGCCCGTTCCATATCATGATCTATAAGACAAGTCTAAGAAGTTACAAAGACCTTCCTTTAAGATGGTCAGAGCTTGGTACGGTTTACAGGTACGAAAAAAGCGGTGTGCTTCACGGGCTGTTAAGGGTTCGCGGTTTTACACAGGATGATGCGCATATTTTTTGTTCTGATAGCCAGGTCGAAACTGAGATAATAGAAGTTTTAAGGTTTGCCAGGATGGTTTTGGGGACTTTTGGTTTTGATCAATTGGATTTTTATCTATCTACAAAGCCAGAAAAGGCGGTTGGAGAAGACAGCCTTTGGAACAAAGCTACTGATTCACTTATGAACGCTTTGACACATGAAGGGCTTGGATATAAAGTAGATGAAGGTGGCGGCGCTTTCTACGGCCCAAAGATCGATATAAAAGTCAAAGATGCTTTGGGACGTGAATGGCAGTTGAGCACAATACAGTTTGATTTCAACCTGCCGGAAAGATTTGACATGAAGTATATCGGCGAAGACGGCAAAGAGCACAGACCTTTTATGGTCCACAGGGCGCTCTTAGGCTCAATGGAAAGGTTTTTCGGAATACTAATTGAACACTATGCCGGCGATTTTCCGCTTTGGCTTGCTCCGGTCCATGTTTCTGTTTTGCCTATTACTGATAATCAGCTTGAGTATGCCAAAGAGATCTCTGAGAAGCTTAAGAGCAATGGGTTAAGAGCAGAGCTAGATGAAAGACGCGAGAAGATCGGTTATAAGATCCGTGATGCAGAAACCAGGAAAGTACCCTATATGATAATAGTTGGCGATAAAGAAAAGCAGAATAACAACATTACCGTAAGGGCTCATAAGAAAGGCGATCTTGGTGCATTTGATCTGGATAAGTTCATAAGTTCGCTTGTTGAAGAAAGAGATACTAAAAAAATTAACCAAAATATTTAAAGGAGAAATTCTATCAAGGAAAGAAAAATAAAAACAAGGATCAATGAACAGATCCGTGTTCCCGAAGTCAGGGTTATTGATGAGAACGGAGACCAGGCAGGAATAAAGCCAATACAGGAAGCATTGAGAATGGCAAAGTCCAAAGAGCTGGATCTGATCGAAGTATCACCAAATGCCAAACCGCCGGTTTGCAAGATAAGCGATTTTGGCAAGTACAATTACGAAAAACAGAAGAAGGAAAAAGAGCAGAAAAAGAGCAAGACGACCACTCAGCTTAAGGAAATTAGATTCCATCCCAATACTGATACTCATGATATGGATTTCAAATGCCGCCATTTGATGGAATTCCTTATACAGGGGCATAAGGTCAAGGCGACAATCATCTTCATTGGCCGAATGATGGTGCACCAGGATATCGGAAGAAAGCTGATGGATGAAATTCTGGAAAAGCTTTCTGTAGTGGGAAAGATAGAGCAAATGCCTAAAATGGAGGGCAGATTCATGACTGCCATGCTTATCCCCGATAAGAAGAAAATAGACGATTATAAAAAAGAGCAGGAAAAACTTAAAGTTATAGCTCAAAGCTAAGAGTAACAGAAAAAAAGAAAAATAATTTATTATAGAAAGTAAGGAATATAATAATGCCAAAAATGAAATCGAACCGCGGTGCAAAAAAGACATTTAAGACAACTGCAGGCGGTAAAGTAAAAAGGAAACATTCTTTAAAGAGACACATCTTGACAAAGAAATCCTCCAAAAGGATCCGCCAGCTAAGACATGATGCTCTTGTTTCGGATGCAGATCTAAAGCGCGTCAAAAGAATGCTTCTTGCGTAATCATTAATTCAGAAAACAGAAAAAATATAAAGGAGATAATATAATATGCCTCGTTCAGTAAATTCAGTAGCTTCCAGGAAAAGACGGAAGAGAATGCTTGCCAAAGCAAAAGGCTACTGGGGTAGAAGAAGTAAAGTTACTACAGTTGCCAAGCACAGTGTTGAAAAAGCAGGACAGCATGCATACTCCGGGCGTAAACTTAAGAAAAGGGTTATGCGTAACTTGTGGACAGTCAGAATAAATGCTGCAGCAAGAGAAAATGAGACAACATACTCCAAGCTTATTGGCGCTCTACATAAAAAGAATATTGATATCAACAGGAAAGTGCTTGCTGAGCTTGCTTATGATAATCCCGCAGCTTTTGCCGAAGTTTGCAAATTCGCATTAGGTTAAAGAATGCTAACAAACCTGGCTGAAATAGAGCAGGAGATACGCTCATACAGCATTGAGGGTAAAGATGAGCTTGAAAACTACAGGCTTAAATATCTTTCCCGCAACGGCTTATTGACGCAGCTTTTTGAAGAGCTCAAAGATGCTCCGAAAGATGATAAACCATCGCTTGGCAAAAAACTTAACGAAGTGAAACGCCTCGCGGAATCGATCTATAACGATGCAAAGGCTGTTTTAGAGAAAAGCGATACAGCCGGCTCAGATATTGACCTCACATTACCCGGAAGGAGTTTTTCAACAGGAAGAGAGCATCTGATTTCCCAGACGCTTGCTGAAATGGTTAAAATATTCAGGGAAATCGGTTTCAAAGTGACCGATGGCCCCGAACTTGAGGAAGAATTCTACAATTTTGATGCACTTAATACTCCGGAGCATCATCCCGCGCGTGATATGCAGGATACTTTCTATGTTCAGAGCAAGTTTGATAAGGACAAAAAATATGTATTGAGAACTCATACATCTCCGGTCCAGATACGCACCATGATGTCAACAAAACCGCCGCTTAGGATCATAAGCCCGGGCAAAGTATTCAGGAACGAAACCGTTACATTCAAAAATTATTTCATGTTCCATCAGCTTGAGGGCCTCTACGTTGATAAAGATGTATCAATACGCGATCTTAAGGGAGTACTCTCGTACTTCTTCAAAAAATTCTACGGAGAAAAGACCAAAACTCGTTTCATCCCAAGCTTTTTCCCGTTCACAGAACCATCGGGACAGGTAGATGTATCATGCTTTATCTGCGGCGGTAAAGGATGCAAGACATGTAAAGATACAGGCTGGCTTGAAATTGGCGGCTGCGGTATGGTTGACCCTAATGTATTCAAATCCGTTGGGTATGACCCGGAAGAATATACGGGCTACGCTTTTGGTGTGGGTATAGAGCGTATTGCAATGATGAAATACGGAATCAAAGACATCAGGACATTTTACCAGAATGATCTCAGGTTTCTTGACCAATTTTAATTAATGAGTGAAATATTTTCGTTAACCGGATTACTTGTATTTGTTCTTTGTTATTTAATAGGTTCATTCCCGACTGCATATATCCTGGTAAGGCTTAAGTCAAAGAAAGATATTACCAAAGAAGGCTCCGGTAATGTAGGGACTCTTAATTCGTTTGAGGTATCAAAATCAAAGCGCGTATTGATCGCAGTTCTCCTGATTGATATTTTGAAAGGCTTGCTTCCCGCATGGATAATGATGTATATAATAAATGTACCATTTGCAGTTGTTATGTTTGGTATGAGCGGACTCATCGTTGGGCATAACTACCCGGTGTGGCTTAGATTCATCGGGGGCAGGGGTCTTGCAACAGGAACAGGAATCTTCTTGGTGATTAATTACTTTATACTCATAGGCTGGTGTGTTACTTGGGTTTTAGTATTCCTTTTTAAGCGCAATGTGCTTATTGCAAACACTGCAGCAACTCTAGGCATTCCGCTATATGTTGTTTTAGTCAATCTTATTAGCTGGATGGTTGTTAACAGCTCCGTAAATGGTTTCTCACTAGTATATTTTAATGTATTTTCTGTGATCATAACTGCAATTATCATAACAAGGCACACAGAAGTATTTAAAACAAAAGGTCAATAATTTTTCTAAATAAACAGTAATTCTAAATGTTTCCAAATCTGAAAAACCCGGTATTTACCGATACTGATGATCTAAACGAAATGGCACGTCAGATAAGACGCGATATTATTAATATGCTTCTTATCTCGAAGTCAGGCCATTCAGGCGGACCTCTTGGGCTGGCTGAAGTATTTACGGCATTGTACTTCAATAAGCTGAGTGTACTGCCGGAAGAACCATACAATAATGAAAGAGATTACGTATTCCTCTCTATTGGGCATGTAGCTCCGGTATGGTATGCTACACTTGCAAGAAGGGGATATTGCCCTATCGACGAACTTAAGACTCTCCGCAAAGTTAATGGCCGCCTGCAGGGTCACCCCGCGCCGCTAAAAACACATGGATTGCCCGGCGTAGAAATCGCATCCGGCGCGCTAGGACAGGGACTTTCTATTGCAGCAGGAGCTGCTATTGGCTTAAAACTCTCGGGCAAGCCAAATCATGTTTATTGTATGTGCGGTGATGGTGAGCTCAACGAGGGGCAGATATGGGAAGCAGCTATGACGGCTGATCACCACAAGCTGGATAACTTAACCGTTATTGTAGATAGAAATCACTGCCAGATAGATAACCGCACCGAAAATGTTATGAAACTTGAGCCGCTTGCCGATAAATGGAAATCATTCGGGTTTGAAGTATTTGAGATTGACGGTCATAATATGAGTGAAATACTTGATACTATTGATGCTGTTAAGAATGTTAAAGGCAAACCCACTGCAATACTTGCTTATACTAAAATGGGCAGAGGAGTCTCGTTCATGGAAGATAATTACAAATGGCATGGAGTACCGCCAAATGATGAACAGGGTAAAGTAGCGCTGAGAGAAATTGCACCGACTAAATTCGGTGATTTTGTTGATTACTATAATGGGAAATAGCATGAAAAGACAAATCTCGCTTCATTTTGTGATTGTACTTTCCATTGTGTTTATTTCCTGTTCGGGAAAGGGCAAAGATACAAATACTGTTCAGTTTGAGTCGATCATGTCAAGGGGTTATTCCTCTATTGACGTGAACAAAGAAGTAATAATAAACAGTTACAATGACTATATGGATCTTATGAAAGAGGTGTACGCATTCCAGGATCAGATACCTATTGCTCCTGAAGTGGATTTCAAGAAGAATACGATAATCGGAGTTTTCTTAGGTCCAAGAACAACAGGAGGGTATTCTGTAAATATTGAAAGCATAACTGAGTCTTCAGATATCCTAAATGTGAATATAGTAGAAACTGCACCGGGAAAAAACTGTGTAACAACTGAAGCCATAACCAAACCGTTTGAATTGGTTAAGATACCAAAAACAGATAAAATGGCTGTTTATAAATACAAAAAAGTAACCAAAGACTGTCAATAATATCATAAAAATATGAATTTCATACACAAAGAAAAGAACTTATTAGTAGAGAATTTAGACCTGGCAAACCCGGAGCTTAAAGAGTCCCGGCGTGGTTTTGGAGATGCGCTGGTGGAGCTTGGCAGAACAAATCCCAATGTTGTTGTCTTAGGCGGCGATGTAAGCGGATCTGTGAGAACAGATCTGTTCAGGGACGCTTACCCTGAGAGATTTATATCTGTTGGGATCGCTGAGCAGGATATGATGGGTGTTGCTGCAGGACTTGCTGTTGTTGGCAAAATTCCTTTTGCCTCAACATACGGAGAGTTTGCAACAGGCAGACCGTTTGACCAGATAAGACAATCTATTGCTTACAGCGAAATGAATGTTAAAATCTGTGCTTCTCATTGCGGATTTACTGTGGGTCCTGACGGAGCAACACACCAGTCACTTGAAGACGTTGCAATAATGAGAGTGTTGCCGCACATGAACATTATCACACCAGTTGATTACAATCAAACATACAGAACGATTATTGAATGTTCAAAGATTGATGCGCCTTTTTACGTTAGATTTTACAGGGATAATTCACCAAATTTTACCAATCCCGATGCACCCTTTACGTTCGGAAAGGCCGATACACTTTACGATGGCAGTGATTGCACGATCATTGCAAGCGGGCTTATGGTTTGGGAAAGTATGATGGCAATAGAATCACTTGCAAAGGAAAAGATATCCATCAGACTGATAAATATGCACACAATAAAACCTCTTGATACTGATGCAATAATCAGAGCCGCTAAAGAAACGGGCTGTATAGTTACTGCCGAGGATCACCAGAAAAAAGGCGGGTTGGGCGGCGCAGTTGCAGAGACTCTTGCGCAGCTATATCCGGCACCGGTTGAGTTCATTGGAGCCAATGATACATTTGGAGAATCCGGTAAAGCTACAGAGCTTTATGAGAAATATGGAATTTCAAGCCGCCATATTGCAGAAGCAGTTAAGAAAGTAATACGCAGAAAAAAATAATATTCACCAAAACCGTTTAAAAGTCCACCTCTGTAAAATGCATATTTGTCTACTTTACAGATGAGAAAATTCGATTGAATTTTTTATGACTCTTTTGCGGTTTTATCATTTAAAAGAATAAGTTCAAAAAATATCTATCTATCAGGAATGAACAAGAGCAAATATTTGATTTACACTGCTGTTCTTGCAGCAGTACTGGCTTCGGGGTTTGTTTTCGGGCATTTCGTTTTCAAGAATGAATCACCGATGCTTAAAGCGGGGGAAACCACTGCAAACAGGGAAAGAATTATTCAGAACATTACTGATTCCCGAGAGAACGCGATTACGAGGACTGTTAAGGATGTATCACAGGCAGTTGTTGGCATAAACGTGACTGAGCTTAGAGAGTACCGTGACCCCTTTGCAGATGACCCGTTTTTCAGGCAGTTTTTTGGAGACAGGTCTTACAAACAGGAAGTACAGGGTCTTGGCTCCGGATTTCTGATCTCTGATGATGGATATATAATCACAAATGACCATGTCATAGGCAATGCTACCAAAGTAGTTGTTTCAATGACCAATGGTGATCATCTTGATGCTGAAATTATCGGCAAAGATTCTTACAGTGATATCGCAGTACTGAAAATAAATAAATCCGGTTTGCCATATATAAAGCTCGGTAATTCAGATGACGTGATGATAGGAGAATGGGTGGTGGCTCTCGGCAATCCGTTCGGATTGTTTGAGGTAAATCAGAAACCGACTGTGACAGTTGGTGTAATAAGCGCATCGGGAATGAAGCTGAACTCCGGCGAGAACCGTTTTTACCGCAACATGATCCAAACTGATGCTGCAATTAACTCGGGTAACAGCGGAGGGCCGCTTGTAAACAGCATTGGCGAGATAATAGGAATGAATACGCTTATTTATACCGGGAATTCTATGGCAGGCGGCAATATTGGACTTGGTTTTGCGATACCCATAAATAAAGTGAAAAAGATTGTGGACGAATTAAAAAAGAACGGCAAGATCGAAAGGAACTACGATGTAGGATTAAGGCTGCAAACAGTAGATAAAAATATTGCGCAGTACTTTAAGCTGAATAATGTTCAGGGTGCAATTGTAGTAAGTGTGGAAAGTGGCAGCTCCGCCGGTAATGAAGGCATTAAGCCGGAGGACATTATTCTTTCTGTGAACGGTGAAAAGATCGGAAGTGATTCTGATTTTTGGGGGATAATAACAGATATGAATCTGGGCGAAAAAGTAAAGCTAAAGATATTGCGATCAGGCGAAGAGATCGAAAAAGAATTTGAACTGAGAGTGAAGTAATTTTTTTGAACTAACTTTCCGATCAAGGGGGTTTGCCCCTTGTTGTTTTTGGGAAATAATTGAGTTTGCATAATAACAAGGGGTTTTGGACAACCCCTTGTTCGGTTATATGTTGTTTGTTCGGTGTAAAAATAATAAAGAAGGACAAGCATTACTGCCTGTACTCAATGCGAACAGACAGGAATGTCTGTGCCACTAAAACTTTCATAATAAAAAAAGGACAGGCATTTCTGCTTGTCCAAATTTCAAAATTTATCAAAAAACTACACAGACAGTAAAGTCTGTGATACTACAGATTCAATTCTTATTTCGTTAAGATCATTTTTTTCACTTCTGAATACTTCCCGGTTTCAAGCTTATAAAAGTATATTCCGCTTGTGAGATTAGAGTATTTAGAGGCGTCAAAAGTAACTGTATAAGTGCCCTTTGCCTGTTCTCCTTCAACAAGGGTAGCAACCTCTTTCCCGATCAGATCAAACACCTTCAGCTTAACGTATGATGCATCAAAAAGCTCATAAGAAATGTTTGTAGAGGGATTGAACGGATTTGGAGTATTCTGTTCTATCTTAAAATTACGAATACCTGTCACTCCGATTTTCAATTCATCAGCTTCAAATAACACCTGGCCATTGGATGAATATCCTTTAAGCTTATAGAAATAAACGCCGTCTCTTTCGGGCTCATCCTCATAATCATACATATAAATAAGCTTGTTATCGCCTGTTACGGATTTTTCCAGGAAGTCATCTTTCCTTATTCTGTTGTCATTTATCCTGACATATTCCTTTTTCTTAGGGTCTAGTCTTAAAACCTCAAAATAAGAAATGTCCCTGGGGTTCTGCAGACGCCAGTTAAGGTAAATAGTTTTGTCCTTAATCTTTGCTGAAAATACGGTAAGAGCGTCAGTTGAGTCTCCTGCGGGCTCTTCGGCTAAAACATCATTTTCAGAATCGGGCAGAAGAATTTTCTCCGCTGCAGCCGTGTTAAGGCCAGAGAGAAGTATCAATGCAAAGAGAGCAGCAAACAATAAGTTTTTAATCATACATTTTCATGTAAAAATTCAAGGCGCCTTTTTAAGCGGCGTTCGCTCATAAAAAGCTTTTCTTTTGGGAAAATTGCCTCGTTTTGGGAAGTAAAAGTAAGTATATATTCGTCACTCATAACAATGGCTTCTTCAGGGCAAACCTCCTCACAGAAGCCGCAGAAAATACACCTGAGCATGTTTATCTCAAACTTCTCGGGGTATCGTTCCTTATCCTGCGAAGGTGTTTCATTTGCCTGCACTTCTATTGCCAGAGCAGGGCACACTCTTGAACATAATCCGCATGCTACACATCTCTCGACACCATTTTCGGCTCGAACAAGTACCGGCCTGCCGCGGAATGCTGTTGGGGGTGTCCATTTTTCTTCCGGGTACTGGCGCGTTACCTTTGGCTTGAACATTTGCCTAAGTGTAAGCCATAAACCGCCAACAATCTGGGGTATATAGGTCTTTTCCAGTAATGTAAGGTCTTTGCTTCGAACTTGCTGTACTTCTGTCATATTATTCATTTAATTAAACAAAGTGCACAGTGCACTTGTTCCATCACATTTGTGTCCCGATCTACTTCACTAAAACCATTTTCTTAACATCAACAAATTCGCCTGCGCGCAGGCTGTAATAATACATCCCTGATGATAATCCCTTCGCGTCAAAATCAACTTCATATTCTCCCGGAGTCATATTCTGATTTACCAAAGCTTTAACCTCACGCCCAAGAATATCATAGACCCTCAAAGAAACAAAATCTCCTTTGGGAATTGAGAAACTTATCCTGGTGACAGGATTAAATGGATTTGGATAGTTCTGTGACAGTCTGAACTCATTTGCTACCGTACCGATCTGCTGGATCCCAATTGCACCCAGTGAAGATGCCCTGAAATCAACTTCAACATACTGAGTCGGGTCTGAAACAAGCTCGGCTCTTAATCTAACATAGCCGGCTCCTTCAACAAAATGATTTTCAATTGGGTCATAGCAGTAAAAATGCTGGGATACTGTGTCATCAGCCTGGCCAGTAGTATAAAAATCGGTAACTGTATCAACTTCGCTGGAGAAGCAATTACTATAGTTGCAGATTGATGTTCCCAGTTCTTCCCATCCCGGAGTAAGATCCTGAATAACACGTATGAGCCTGATGCTGTGTGTACCCGATAGTACTTTCAAAAGTGAGTATGAGACTATTTCATAATCATTGGTATCTGTATTATGAACCATTGCCGGGGAAATCCTTTCAAAAGTGAAAGTCTGTGAAAAAGATGAAAAAGTTAAAGTTAAAAATGCTAAAGCAAAAACTAATTTCTTCATAGATTTGGTTAGATTTTAGACAAATTTATATCAATAACAGATGAAAATCAATCGAATTTGATGGTATTTTGCAGGGCATGTAAGACCATAATTTTACTTAATTAAAGAAAAAAGTAATCCAAATAAATACAATTTTCAGATAAAAATATGATTAATATA
The DNA here is from genome assembly GCA_030835005.1 of Ignavibacteria bacterium. Lineage (GTDB taxonomy): Bacteria > Bacteroidota > Ignavibacteria > Tepidaquicellales > OLB5 > OLB5. The sequence continues at coordinate 12,159 of JAUQWT010000203.1, forward strand.
CTCTCTTATCTTTTTTTGAATCCCAGTACTTGAACAGTTCAACACATTCTTTTTTCATAAAATCACTCGTGATCTTTACATTACTCAATCCCATTTCTTTCAGCATGTGGTTTGATACTTTCAATTCGTTGAATCCAAATCTTTCGGCATCAGAGATATCTGCTCCGTAAAATATTTTGTCGATCCTTGCCCAGTGTATTGCCGTGAAGCACATGGGACAGGGTTCGCAAGTTGAGTATATTGTACTTCCGCTCAAATCGATATTATCTATCTTTCTGCAGGCATTTCTTATCGCATGTATCTCGCCGTGGGCAGTGATATCTGTGCTTTCCCATACAATGTTATGGTCGCAAGCAATTACGATTCCATTATTTACAATGCATGCAGCAAAAGGGGATTGACCTTTATCCACGCCCTCTCTGCATTTATCAATAGCCATCTGCATGAATTTTTTGTGTTCGCTCATATTTCCCTTTTCGGATTTACAAATATACCGAAAATTGCTGTAGCCCGAAACGCTGTTTCGAGTATATTGACTTTAGGAAAGAATGAGCAGCCTCACCCCTCCAAAGGAGTCCTTCGGACCAGCCCCTCTCTTGTGAGGAGATGGGTGAAGATAAGCGCTCTGGTCATGTGACCTGAGTAACGGCAATAACTCACTGAAACTACATACCCTATTTTTATGTCTTATAATTAAACAATAAATCTTATATTTACTATAATCAGGTTGAATAGTGCTGAGTTATTCCGTTAATTTCCAATGTTTTACATTAAATCAGTCGGAACTTAACTTACGAAAACCTGTTTAATACCTGTGAACTGAAAAAAACTTAGTGAGTTTCTTAAAGAAAATAATTATCGGATTTGGAGCAATAATCATTGCTGTTTTGCTCATGAATTTCGTTGTAATGCCGTGGTATGTAAGGCATGATACGCTTGTGAAAGTTCCTTCTGTTATCGGGCTTTCTTTCGAAGATGCAAAAAAGCAGCTTGATGAAGCCGGTTTGGAAGGATTGCAGGGAGATATTAGATATGATCCTTCAAAGCCGATAGGGACTGTTGTTGATCAGAATCCGCCATCAGATCTTGTTGTCAAAGACGGCAGAAGAATATACCTGATAATAAGCGGAGGAGAGCAGCTTTATGATGTTCCGAATCTTGTCGGAAGGACTCTGCGTGAAGCAAAGTTCGTACTGGGTCAGCGGAATCTTGAAGTTCAGGAAGTTGAGTATAAGGCTTCGGTACAGTATCCGGGAGGAATAGTACTTGCACAGGTTGAAAACGCGGGAAGTAAGGTCAAAAAAGGCACGAAGATCGGCGTAGTGATTTCTTCGGGTATGGAGTCCGGTGATATTAAGGTCCCTGACTTAACGGGAAAGAACATAGAAGAAGCCAAAAAACTCTTGCAGGCTAGCAAACTTTCTGTGGGTAAGATAAATTACCAGCCTTCAGTGAATGTGCCAATTAATGCAGTTATAGACCAGTATCCGAAATTCAACACACTGGCAAAAGAAAATCAGAAGATAGATCTTTTTGTTAATCGTGAAGTGAAGAAGAAACTTGTGATTGAAGGCGAAGAAGACGGCTTGAAAGAAAAAGAAGAGAATATAGAGGAAAAAGATAATGGTGAGTTTAAAGATGAGATCAAGAAAGATCAGAAAACCAAACCGACAGATAAAGACAAAAAAGAAGACCCAAAAGTGAAACCCACAGATAAGGACAAAAAAGAAGAGAAGAAAATAACGCCCACACCGAAAGATAAAAAGGACGGCGAAAAGAAAAATGACGGGGGAACTAAGTTCTAAACTAAATTGGGAATGATCGCACCTTCAATATTATCTGCTGATTTTTCCAATATCCGTGAGGATGTAAAACTGGTTGAATCTGCCGGCGCTGATATTCTTCACCTGGATGTCATGGACGGGCACTTTGTGCCAAACATTACATTCGGCCCGAAAATGGTAAAAGATATCAAACAGATCACTGCTCTTCCGCTAGACGTTCACCTTATGATAAGTGAACCCGAGAAGTATGTTGGTGATTTTGCAGAAGCCGGCGCGGACTGGATCTCGGTTCATCATGAGGCTTCATTTCACTTGAACAGGCTTGTTAATCAGATAAAAGAACTTGGCTGTAAGGCAGGAGTCGTAATAAATCCGGCGACAAGCGTTGACGTACTGGATGAAATTCTGCCAGTTGTTGACTATGTACTCCTAATGTCGGTTAACCCCGGTTTTGGCGGGCAGAAATTTATCGGTTCATCTGTTGAAAAGGCAAAGAAACTGAAAGGAAAGCTTGAGAGAATAAACTCAGGCGCGCTGATAGAAATGGACGGAGGAATTGATCTTGGAAATATGAAAAAGCTGAAAGATGCAGGTGTTGATGTGTTTGTTGCGGGAAATTCAATTTTTGGTTCAGGTGACGCCGGAAAGGCAATTGCTGAAATGAAAAAGATCTTAAATTCATAATTCAATAATTAATGATATAAAATGAGACCCGCCTTTACTTTCGAAGAAATACGGGAAGCTGAAAAAGCCATTATAGAAAAAGACGGAGTACCGTCTTTAGTTTTAATGGAAAATGCCGGGCGGAATGCGTTTGATGTTATCTGCAATATGTTTCAGGACATCGATAACTATTCAGTCATTATAATTTGCGGCAAAGGCAATAATGCAGGCGATGGATTTGTGATAGCACGCCATTTTGTTATCAGTGGCATATTTTCGACGGTCGTTTGCGTTTCGGGTGAAAGTGAATTCAAGGGTGATGCCGGAGTTAATTTCGAGTTATTGAAGAAACTTGAATCAGAATTCATTTCTTTTCAGAGCTTTGAAGATTTCTTCAATGGGTTTAACATAAAAAGTTCCGGTAAAAAGAAGTACTTGCTCATTGATGCAATACTAGGAAGCGGAATCAAGGGAGAACTCTCTCCTGTATTCAAAGAAGCAATTGGGGCAATTAACATTGCAAGAACAAAGTATAAATATTCAAGAGTAGTCTCAATTGATGTTCCTTCGGGATTAATGAGCGGCAAGCAGATCAATCCGGTTGTAAACGCTGATTGCACCATAACAATGGGTGCAGTTAAGACGGAGATGCTTTACAGCACAGGAAAAGAATCCTCCGGTGATATTACAATTGTACCAATAGGAGTTAATTCAGATTATCTCAACAGGTATAATCTATGGAATAAGCATGATGTTGAATTTACTGATGTAAAGAAGTTTTTCCCAAAGCGAAAAAAAACATCATATAAATATTCCAATGGAAAAGTGCTGATTATCGGAGGTTCGAAAGGACTTTCCGGAGCGGTAATAATGAGCTCACTTTCAGCGCTCAAAACCGGGGCAGGGGCTGTACTGGCTGCTTTTCCGTCATCTATTTCAAATCATTTCAGCAAAAAGCTAGCCGAGGTCATAAAGACTGAGCTTGATGAAACCAGGGAAGGTTCAATAGCTAAGGATTCACTTAGCGAAATTACA
>JAUQWT010000204.1 GCA_030835005.1 Ignavibacteria bacterium
AAATCTTTTCTTCTCTCTCACTATCCTTGGTTCGCCTTCGATTCCGGCCATTTTGGAAGTAATCCTGATTGCATCTTCGAAAGTACCGAGTGAATCAATTAATCCGTAATCTTTTGCCTGCAGGCCGGTGAAAACGCGTCCATTGGCATACTGCAACAGCTTTTCCTTATCCATTTTGCGCTCTCGGGAAACAACATCAAGGAATTGCATGAAGCTGTTATCAACAACATCCTGAAAATATGCTTTGGCAGAATCATTCATTTCATTGAACGGGTTTCCGGCATCTTTTAAGCTGCCGCTTTTTACAGTCGTTTGCGATATGCCAAGCTTTTCAGCGAGATCCTTTATGCTTATAAACTGAGCGATAACTCCGATACTTCCCGTTAATGTTCCGGGATTGGCAACTATCAGGCTTGAGCCAACGGCAATGTAATAACCGCCACTTGCCGCAATAGAGCCCATCGAAACTACTATTATTTTACCGCTATCGCGTGTGCGCTTTACTTCCTCGTAAATTTCCTGTGAAGCTGCTACGCCGCCACCCGGAGTGTTGACCCTTAGGATGATAGCCTTGATTGACTTATCTTCCCTGAATTTCTTTATCTGCTCGACGGTCTTTTCTGAGCTTACGATCACGTCGTTTAATTCGACTATTGCGATCTTATCGCCTGAGCCGGAAGAAATATATTCACCGCCACCACGCTTTAAGGCCGATGCAAATAAAATAAAGCTAACGGCTATGAACACCATCCCGATAAAGATCAGGCTGAGAAAAATTCCCCAAAACCATTTTGAAGAATTTGATGTTGCCATATTATTTATTCTGTGCTTTCAGTTCGTCTCTTCTTTTGATTGCATCCTGTGCTTTATCATTCATGCCTAAGTTTGCATAGACCTGTATCAGAAGCTCATATGCATTCAGCTGATTGTCTTTATCTTTTGATGAAGTCAGCTCTTCCAGATAAGGCAATGCAGCAGAGTACTTGTCCTTGTACTCGGTCCCGTCCGGAGCCGCTTCTCTGAGCTTCTCGCCCCATTTTAAGTTAGCAAGGCTGATGTTATAAATTATCACTTCATAAGCTGCAGAATTTTTCCCGACTTTTTCAAGTCCCTTGTTGTACTCGCCAATTGCTCCTTCGTAGTTACCCTGTTTTTCGAGCTCAACGCCTTTATCAATAGTTGGCTTAACAAGTATTGTGTTTATCCTGCTGTTTAAAGCAGCAACGTTATCTTTTACAAAAGCGCTATCAGGAAGAAGTGCATAAGCAATTTCAAAGCTCGCAAGTGAATTCTGGAACAACTTTATAGCATCTTCATCTTTACCGGTTTTTGCTGACTTTTCGCCTTCTTCATAATTCTTATAACCTTTATCGTACATTGTGCCCCAGGCCTGAGTTAACTCTCCGTTAAAGGAATTTTTCCCGATCTTCTTGTATTCTTTCATGGCAACTTGAACTCCATCAACTTTGCCAAGCTGTGCCCTTGACATTGCAAGGTAAAACCATGCTTCTTCATTCTGCGGGTTCTGAGTTGTTTCTTTTGCAAACTCAGTTTCTGCTTTTACATAATCACCCTGGTTATATGCCAGCTTTGCTGTGGTCTGTTCAGCTGAATTACAGCCTGAGAGATAAGCGAAGGTGATAGTTACTGCTAATAATGCTAAAGATAATTTTATGAATCTCATTTCTGGAATTCTCCCGTTTATAATATTTCTTGTAATCGCCTTATTTTTAAGGACTTAAATATACCTAAAAAAAACTTTATTTAAAAGATTAAATTTTGTTCTATTCGAAAAATTTAAGTGAATAACATCTTGTATTTCCGGTTTATACAATCTGGCACGAATAGCATAACAAATCAAGATATAGTCTTCTTAGCAGATCTTGCAAGGAAAAACTCAATGAAAAGAAAGATTAGTCCTAAAATCAGAAAATACTGCCAAATCTCTTTTCCTGTCCTTAATTCCACGATTTCGGCGGAAATTGTTTCCTTAGGCTCTATTATATTAGCTTTAAGGCTATATGATGCTTCCAGATGTTTGGTAAGATCATCGCCACTTAGTCTCCCGGTGGAAGATTCCCTGTTATCGAAAATGCAGGCATATTTGAAGATCTCGGTACCGCCGGAGCTAATTGAATAATTTCCGCTTGCATTATTGTAGTTCTTCAAATCAAGCAGGGCAGTCCTATCTGTTAAACTGATCGTGTTTTCTACTCTTGCACTTCCATGCAAGCCGGTTAACTTAAGCGAGTCTGAAATGTCCGCGTAAGATTCAGGATCAAAGAAATAATCTCTGCCGGTTATCGCAGGCAGTGTATTATTTATGTTTGCCATGTACAGGATGCTTCTTATGGTAATTGGCGAAAAAAGATTTTTTGCTGGGTAGTCGGATTCATTCATATCAGGCGATACAGAAAACATGATGAGTTTACCTTTTCCTTTGGAATACTCAACCAT
>JAUQWT010000205.1 GCA_030835005.1 Ignavibacteria bacterium
AAAATCAATTATCATACTTGCACCCGATGGCAGCGACCCGGATATAGGTGTAATTAAGACCATCCTTGCACTGACAAACAATCCATCACGAAAAGCAGAGCCGTACCATATTGTAGCAGAAATAAGTGATCATAAAAACAGAAATGTTGCAGAGATGATCGCTGCCAATGAAGTGACGCTTGTGCACACAGAAGATCTGATATCTAGGGTCATAGCACAGACCTGCAGGCAATCAGGTTTGAGTGTGGTTTATACCGAGCTGCTTGATTTTGACGGTGATGAAATTTATTTTCAGGAAGAGCCGGGACTTATCGGAAAGACCTTCAAAGAAGCAATAATGTCTTACGAAGAGTCAACCATAATAGGAATTGCGTTTGCTGACGGGAGAATTCAGGTAAATCCTCCGATGAATACTCCGGTCAATAAAGGCGATAAGGTTATTGCTATTTCAAGAGATGATGACACGATCAAACTCACTGGAATTTCGGACCATAATATAGATACATCCCTATTTTCTTCAGGCGGTGAGAAACAACCTGAGATAGAGCATACACTTATACTGGGCTGGAACAACAGGGCGTCAGCGATCATTATGGAACTGGATAACTATCTTGCCGGCGGCTCAACCTTGACAGTTTGCAGTGAAGCAGCAGAGACTCCCGGGCAGCTAAAAGAACTTCAAAAGAAAATAAAAAATCAGACTCTCAAATCTATCCGGGGAAATATCTGCGACAGGGAACTGTTAGATTCACTTGAACTGCAAAAATTCAATCACATAATTCTGTTATGCTACTCCGATATAATGCCTGAGGCTGAAGCCGATTCAAAAACACTCATAACGCTTTTGCACCTTCGCAATATTGAAGAAAAAACAGGATATGACTTCAGCATTGTAAGCGAAATGCTGGATATCCGGAACAAAGAGCTTGCCGAAGTGACAGAAGCTGACGATTTTATCATCAGCAATAAACTGGTGAGCCTTATGTTATCACAGCTATCCGAAAACAGGGATTTAAAAGCAGTCTTTGATGATCTGTTTGATGCCGAAGGTTCAGAAATATATGTCAAGCCTGCTGCCAATTATATTAAGACCGATACTCCGGTGAATTTCTATACTCTGTGCGAATCTGCAGCAGCAAAAGGCGAAATTGCCATCGGATACAGGGTAAACCAATTCTCGCATAATCCCGAAAAGGCATATGGAGTTGTAGTGAATCCCAGGAAATCTAACACGGTAACATTTACCGAAAAAGACAAGCTTATAGTAATAGCTGAGGACTGACAAGTATGAAGATCAAAGAAATTGAGCTTTATGCCTCAGAACTGAATAAGCAAAAGCACTTTTATTCCCGGGTTCTGGGCCTGAACCTTGCTTCTGATAAAGGATCGTATTTTTCTGTTGATATAGGCGCATCAAAGCTGACATTTCTCGAAAGTGAAACTGCATCGGATCCTTACTATCATTTCGCGATCAATATTCCGGAGAACAAGATCGCCGAAGCAATTGAATGGCTCAGCAAGAAAACAACGCTTATTGAACATGAAGGTAATTCTCTGGTTAATTTCCCAAACTGGAATGCGCATTCTGTTTACTTTTATGACCCCGCAGGCAATATTGTAGAACTGATCGCTAGGCATAATATATCAAACAGATCGGATGCCGAGTTTGACTCGGGCTCTTTCCTGAGTATCAGTGAGATCGGTATGCCCGCAACAAGCGTCAATAACCTGTACAGCCTTGTATCCTCTATGATGGGAGAAAGATTGTGGTGGGGAAACCTTGATACATTTGCAGCTGTTGGAGACGAAGAAGGTCTTTTCATAATTGTCCCAACCGGCCGAAACTGGTTCCCAACAAATAAGCCCTGCAATATCTATCCCATGACGTTAAGGATCAGAAGCAAGGGTGCGGCAAGCTCTCTAGATTTTGGAAATTATAAGATCATTCACGCGGCTTGAAAGAACATTTTGAGCGGAAAAGAACTCTGAATTAATTCCGTGTATTCGCTTCACTAAATTCAATACAAAAAAAGCATGATCAAATGATACCATCCCGCGCCAAATCTGTTAACACAAGAGAATATTGCAGTAGATTCCCTGAATTGCTCAGCAAAAATCTGGGCAGCACAGGCTTAAGGATTACTGCCTGCGGATTTGGTGCTTACAGGACAGATTACCGTGTAAAAGAACATTCTAAAGCCCTTGAGTATGCTATATCCAGCGGAATAAATCTAATAGATACTTCGTCGAATTATTCAGACGGAGGTAGTGAAATTCTGATCGGCTCTGTACTTGAAGAACTTGTAAATGAAGGCAAAATAAAACGCGAAGAGATAGTTGTAGTTTCAAAAGGGGGCTATATTCAGGGAAAAAACCTTCAGGCTGCAAGGAAATTGAAAGATACAGGCCATGGATACAAAGAAATGACTGAATATGCCGAAAATATCTGGCACTGCATACACCCTGATTTCCTTAAAGACCAGATAACTTTATCACTTGAAAGACTTAATCTGAATACCATCGATGTTTATCTGCTTCATAATCCTGAATATTTCCTTGATTCGCCTGCAGCAAAAGATCTTGAGTTAGACGAAATAAGACATGAATATTACAGGCGAATTAAGAAAGCATTTGAACACCTTGAAGAAGAAGCGGCTGAAGGTAGAATAGGCTGCTACGGAATTTCTTCAAATTCATTTGTGAAAGCATCGGACGACCCGGTGTTTACTTCTTTCCAATACTGCAATGATGCTGCAAATGAGCTGAGCCGGAAGAATCT
>JAUQWT010000206.1 GCA_030835005.1 Ignavibacteria bacterium
TAACAAGCTCCCGGAATGCCTGAGATATACAAAGCAGCAGCTAAACTTCTGGCGCGATCTTTCATGGCATACGACTATTGGTCACGCAAGGGATTGGCTTTCTATCCATAATCTTTCTCCGGAAGTAAATGAAGGGATCAATGCATTTAACCAGAAACGCGGTGTTAATTACGGCAAGATCCGGAAAACAAAGGGTAAAAATCGATGAGTCAAGGTCAGATTTTTAAATTGATTTCTAAAATCTATATTATGCCAAAGAATTGGATCTAACATTATTACTTACCATTATTGGTTTGATCGTGACGATTGCATTTCCTCTTTTTGGTTATTTAAAGAAAAGAGCAGAAATGTATAATTATTACTCAGTTATCTGGAAAAAGGCGTCAAAGTTAACTGCAAAGGAAATTCTCGGCGTAAGGCCATTTGGTGAGTATTATCTCAGTCGTGATATGGATAGTATCCTTCTTAACAAACTTGAACAAGGCCAGAATGCTATTATCATTGGGCAGCCATTGAGCGGGAAAACAAGGGCAGTATTCAACGCACTTAAGAAAATAGAAAAAAAAATGTTCCTGCTTGTCCCCCGAAGTGTGCCAATGCCGGTATTCTCTCTTCCCAAAGACTATTTTTTTAAAAAACGCAAGTTGATTTTTATTGATGATCTGCAGCACTACATCGAAAAGCAGGAGAACTATCACTTATTATTTAAAGAGGCCCAGCAAAGCAATATTCCTATTGTTGCAGCATGCCACTCCGGCAGAGAGTTTATTAAAGTAAAAAATAAGCTGATAGAACAGAATCTTAGTGTAGATATGGTTTTTGATGAAGGGATCATCGAACTCCCAAAACTCTCTCCGGAGACGGGTAAAGAAGTTGCAAAAGAACTTGGAATGCAATGGGATAGCGTAAAGTTCAATGGTACAATTGGTTCTATCTTCATGAGGCTCAGCCAGATGGAAACCCGTTTTGATACTTGTGATAACATTGAAAGAACAATATTACGTGTACTGCGGAATCTGTATCTTGCGGGAATTTATGAAGATAATAATATCATAAGGACTTCCTGGATAAAAAAAGCATCACTTAAATATGAACTTGAAGCTAAAGAATTTGAGTGGTCCGGTTGGTTCAAGAATCTTGAAGAAAAGGAGTTTATCAAGATTGCGGGTGCAGGAAAGATTTGGGCTGAAGACGCTTACCTTGAGCATGTTGTAAAGCCGGAATCTGAAACTTCCATGATCGAGGTTTTTGTTGAAGCAATTGATATTTTCTATGACGATCCGGAAGTATTGCAGATGACAGGAGAAAGAATCTATGATCATGCAATTGATGATGCGAAAGTTTCTGACTACATAAATGTTTCAATAAAGGCCTTTAGCAGGGTTTTGGAGCTAATTAAAGACTCAAATGAGAATCCTTTAATGATAAAAGCCAAAAGTTCTTTAGGACAGGCATTTCTAAGTCTTTCTTATCTTCAAGATACAGTTGGTAATTCAAATACTGCAATTAAGTACTACAATGAACTGCTTGAGCTGGTCAGCCGGGATACAAATCCATATGAATATGCCAGGATAAAGATGAAAATTGGTAATGCTTTCAGAGTTTTTGCACTTGTTGAAAGCAATGAAGAGAGCTGCAGGAAGTCAATTAGTTCTTATGAAGAAGCATTGAAGATATTCACCCTAGAGAAGAACCCGCATGACCTTGCATTAACATACAATAATATGGGTGGTGCTTACCAGCTTCTGGGTGAAACTGAAGATAGTGTAACAAACTACAACAGGTCCCTGGAGGCTTTTGATAAAGCGCGGGAGGTAAGGGATACAACAGGCTATCCGAAAGACAAAGGATTTACCCTTTACAATTCAGCAAATACTTATACTTATTTATCAGCACATATAGATACTGAAAGAAATCTGGCCAAAGCAATAGATTTGTATAAAGAGTACATTGAGTGCGGTTCTGCAAATAACTCTGCAGGAAGGTATGCAGGCCTAATGAATAGCATAGGTTATGCGTACTCACAGCTTGCCCTTGTTAAAGATCC
>JAUQWT010000207.1 GCA_030835005.1 Ignavibacteria bacterium
ATCAATTCCGTCGATCAGCACTCTTCCTCCGGTTGGCTCATAGAACCTGCAGATAAGATTTATTATTGTTGATTTCCCGCCTCCTGTTTCACCAACAAGCGCAACAGATGTTCCGGCTTCGATATTAAGGTTCAAACCATGAAGCACTTCCTTGCCTGTTTCATAGTGGAAATCAACGTTTTCGAACTCAATTTCACCTGTTATGCGGGTGTAATCCTTCGCATTCAGTGAGTTAACTATCACAGGCTTTGTATCAATCAGCGAAAAAATCCTCTCGCCTGCTGAAATGCTGTTCTGCGCCTGCGAATAAAAGCGCGAGATATCCAGTATCGGTTCGAAAATCATTGTAGCATATCCAAAGAATGCTGCAAGCGTTCCAATAGTAATTGCAGCCGGTATTGATATCGCCATTGAACCGCCATAATAAATAACAAATGCTGCGGAGATCGAGCCTCCGAATATTATCAGCGGCATAAATATCGCCTGGTAATACGCAGCCTTGTATGATGACTCTCTCATCTTCTCGCTTAAGCCTGTGAAGTCATGGCTTACGCGGCTTTCCTGTACCAGACTCTTATTTACTTCAACACCGTTAATATGTTCGTTGAACCGTGCAGTAATTTCGCTATTGTATTTCCTGGCTTCCCTTGAGAATTTCAATATCAGTGCTCTCAGTTTGAATGATACAATCATCAAAACGGGAATTGCCCCAGTTACAATAAGCGCAAGTTTCCAGTTGTAATAGAACATTGATGTTACGCAGAAGATTATCATACCGGTTCCCCAGACAGCTTCTATCATTGTCCATGAAATGAGCTCCGTAACTTTGATCGTATCGCTTGATATCCTCGATAGCAGCCAGCCTACTGCGGATTTATCGAAAAATGAGAAGGATAGCTCCTGCAGTTTTTTGAAAAGCTCCTGGCGAATATCATACATAACATATTCCTGTATTCTGCCTGCAAAATTTATGAAGCAGAATACGCCGAATGCAAGCAGTATACCTAGACCGGCAAACACAGCTCCGTACTTATACATCACAGTTATATCAATTGTTACATTTCCGCCTGATGTTTTGTATGACTCAACCGCGGGAACTATAACATTATCAAGCAGGCTTAGCCACACAAGCGGGTAGACTGCCTCAATCAGAGCCACGAGCAGTACAAAGCCTGTGAATCCCGCCACCCATTTGGGATAGCGGAAACTGTACTTCAAGAGTCGCCTCAGAAACGGCCAGAGCGCTCCTTTTGTTTTGAACTGTTTATCTTTTAATTTTGACATTTTCTTTGTTATCTGTAAAATCTTGTTAGCTGCACTTTGTGTTTTCTTTCGCCAGCTCAAAAGTCCCCTCCTTAGTAAGGAGGGGATTTAGGGGTGGTCGTTTAAATTATGAAACAGCACCTGAAAACTTTTTCATTTTTGTCTTTTTACTTCTTACTTCACCAATATCCTTATTTATCTCATCTTCTATCGAGACCTGTATATCATATATCTTTCTGTAGAATCCGTTATTCTCTATCAGCTCTTCGTGTGAACCCTGTTCTATAACTTTTCCTTTTTCAAGGACTATTATCCGGCTGCACTCCTGAACTGAAGTAACGCGGTGTGCAATCACAATAGTTGTCTTGTCCCTTGTTACATCCTTAAGCGCTCTTTGTATCTCGAACTCAGTTTCGGTATCGACTGAAGATGTGGAGTCATCAAGCACTAGAATATCCGGATTCTTAAGTATTGTTCTTGCCAGAGTGACCCTTTGTTTCTGTCCCCCTGAGAGCGTTACACCTTTTTCACCAACAACAGTATCATAGCTGTTGGGGAAAACATCGTTGATGATATGATCGACCTTGGCTACTTTGGCTGACTCGACCACTTCATCAATATGTGTATCAGGATTTGAATACGCAATATTTTCTTTGATAGTGGTTGAGAACAGAAACGGCTTCTGCAGCACTACACCTATCTTGCTCCTCAAAAACGGCCTTGAGAATTCCCTGATATCCCTGCCGTCAATTCTGATGACACCGCTTGTGGGTTCATAGAATTTCATGAGAAGCGATATGATGGTTGATTTTCCTGAACCCGTGGGTCCGAGCAGAGCGACCTTCTCACCGGCTTTTATCCTGAAGTTGACACCGTTCAATACTGCGCTTTCGTCTTCATCGTACTTGAAATGAACGTTATCAAATTCTATCATTCCTTCAAGCTCGTTGCCGTCATTGTTAAATCCGGTGTAATCTTCGGGCGTGTAGTCGAGAATTGAATATATCCTGTCGATCGCAACACGTGTCATGCCCATTTCGCTTACAAGCTGGGCAAGCCTTCTCATTGGCCAGGTAACGTAGGCTGCATATGTAAAGAACGCAGTGTATTCACCGACAGTGATCTGGTTACTCATTACAAAGTAGCCGCCGGCAAATAAAGATATTGCAAGCTGCAGGTAAACCATAACATCACTGCTTGGCCAGTAAATGGAGTGCAGCCTTAATAGCCTCATTCCCCATTTACGTTTCTCTTCATTCTGCTTTGTGAACTTCTCTATTTCATAATTCTCTTTTGCGAATGCCTTGACCACCCGAATGCCTGAGAGATTTTCCTGGACCATTGCAGTAAGCTTATCCTGCTCTGCTTCGTGCTTTGTCCATATCTCCCCTTCTTTTTTGAAGAAGAAGTACGACGCGCCGATCACTATCGGAAAGAGGCTGATCGCAATGAATGCATATGTTGGATTTACCAGGTACATCATCACAAATGCGCCAACAAATAATGCCGATAGCCTTATGGTTTCCGTAACCTGCATGGTTGCGAACTTGCGTACTGTTTCAACATCACCTGTGCATCTTTGAATAAGTTCGCCTGTCGGAGTCTTGCCGTAATACTCCATTGGCAGATGCTGGAGGTGGCTGAAGAGCCTGTCGCGAAGCTTCTTCATCGCTTTTTCTGTTGATGCGGCTGATATTGCACTTGAGCTGAGCATTGTCACTCCCCTGAACAGCGCAATTACCAGGAAGATAATACCGAGATAGATAAGTATCATTCCCGAATTCTCTATCAAGAGCGCAGGCAGTATCTTAAACAGGAAACGGGAGACAAAGTCATCGGTCGCAATAAGCGAGCTTTCCTTTTTTACAAAGAGCGTTATTATCTTATCGACTGCTATTTGCAGGACTTTCGGCTCAAGAAGTCTGAATGCAATTGAAACTACAAGCAGTATTCCCGCCATTATGTACTGGTACTTCCACTTTCCCAGTATCTCGAATAATTTCTTTAAACTTTTCATTTTTTTATGGTCTTTTAGCCCTTATGCGGTTTTTGACCGCACAGGGTTCATATTTAGATGCTATAGTTCACTCCAAAAAAAAACCGCAGACTTTTTTACTTGTCCGCGGTTCGCTTAAACTCTTTATTGTTATCAGGTTTTATCCTTCTAACCTCCGTTTTACGCTAACGTGCGGACGTATTACACCCAAGTCATTGACTGTGATGGGTGCGGTGATTGACACCATATATGTAGTGATGAACTTGCTCATGTTACTTTCTTATTCTCATCCTCATATTTTAATTTATAAAATGTCCGTTAGTTAGTGTTATTACAAACTTAAGAATTTTTTCGTTAAGTGTCAAGAAAACACAGAAAAAAATTTATCTTTTTGCTGATTAGGTAATTCTATTAAGAAAAAATACTTCAATTTCAATTCGCCATTTTGCAGCTATACGTTAATTTCACCTTCAAGCACCGTTACTGCTCGGCCTGTAAGCATAACTCTATCGCCATTAACCTTCACACCAATAGTTCCGCCGCGCTCCGATGCCTGGTAGGCTGTGAATGAATCCTTGCCGAGGCGTTTTTGCCAGTATGGTCCCAGCGCGCAGTGTGCAGAACCGGTTACGGGATCTTCCCGGATGCCTTTTTCAGGTGCGAAAAAGCGCGATACGAAATCATATCCCGGCATATCTGCTTTGGCAGTAATGATGGTTCCCCACCCGGGCAGAGTGAGCATAATATTAAAATCAGGCTTCAGGTTACGCACAGCAGCTTCATTTTCAAGTTCAATCACGTAATTCCATTTTGTCATTCCAACATACTTTGGGGTAACTCCGCCAATAGCGGCAATCAGCTCTTTGGGATATTCTATCTCTTTCTGGGGAATTGCGGGAAAATTAAGTCCGATCTCGCCATTATAATACTCGGCTATCAGCTCACCGCTTCTGGAATTAAAATGAATGGGCTTATCTTTTGGGCAAATTCCTTTTTGCCACATTATGTGTGAGCTTGCAAGCGTCGCATGTCCGCAAAGATCAACTTCGCTAACCGGTGTCATCCACCTTAAGCTGTAGCTATCGGAATCTTTTTCCTTCAGCACAAAGGCGGTTTCTGCAAGGTTCATTTCAAATGCAATCTTCTGCATAAGGCTGTCGGTAATAATATCTTCCAATATACAAACTGCAGCGGGATTTCCTTCAAAAGGCTTTGAAGCGAATGCATCAACTGTGAAAATGGGGATCTTCATACGATAAAATTTAAGTGTTATCAAAAATAATTGGAAGCAAAACCAAGAGCAAGGGAAAGTGATTCGAATGTCTCCCCTCTCCTTTTATGAGAGGGGTCGAGGGTGAGGAGTAAACAAAAAGGCACTCAAATTTGAGTGCCTTTTGAAAATCTCTTTTGCTACGAATTATTTCAAGAGTATCAACTTCTTTGTTTCACTGAAGTTAGATGATACCAGTTTGTAATAATACACACCGCTTGGATGATTAGAAGCATCCCAATCAGCCTCATAAATCCCCGGTTGTAATTGTTCATTCACGAGAGTTGCAATTTCACTGCCCAGAACATCATATACTTTCAAATTCACAAATCCTGATTTTGGAATTTTGAATTTGATTTTTGTGGTTGGGTTAAATGGGTTTGGAAAATTTTGTGAAAGTTGGAAATCTATTGGTATTTCGTGATTAGTTTGAGATAAAAAAGTGAGCCCGCCATTTGTTGATTTCATAATTGTACCAAAATTCCCAACAATTACAGCTGTATTTAAATCGCTCATATGAACATCATAAAATTGTCTATATGGGTCATTTACTAAAGAACTGCTTGTCCAGTTAATTCCACCGTTTGTAGTTCTTGACATTGTTTCATTACGGACCCCGATCCCGTTCATTTCATTTATAAAATGTGCGTAACTGATCGAGGCACTATAATTTGTGAAGCTAATTCCGCCGTCAGTTGTTTTCTGAAATGCACCGCCGTTCGTAACATAACCTGTATTAGAATTAAAAAACTGCACATCCGTGAAAGATGTACAAAATTGGCCTGTACAGTTATACAAAATTGTCCAATTTACACCCCCATTGAAAGTCTTCAGCCTGCTTCCGTGTCCCACGATATATACATTATTTATGTCTGTCATGTAAACTTTGTAAAGTGAATTTGTAACCCCGCTGGTCTGAATATTCCAACTGACCCCGCCATTTGTTGTTTGAATAATTGTACCATTGCTGCCACATGCGATACCGACATTTGAATTTGCAAATGATATTGAGGCCAAGTCACTATTTGTGCTGCTTGTTTGTTGTATCCAGTTTAATCCCATATTTGATGTTTTAAGCACAAGGCCCAAATCACCTGTCACAATTCCATTATTTGCATCGTGGAAATATATACACCTGATATGATTTGCAGTATTTGAAACTTGAATTGACCAGTTTTGCCCTCCATTTGTAGTTCGCATAATTGTTCCGTTCTCGCCGGAAACATATCCTGTATTATTATTAATAAAATGCACACTTCTAAAAAAATTCACTGATTCTTTATTTTGATTGAACCAACTTAAACCTCCATTAGTTGTCCGATACAGTAATCCGAATTCACCCGCAATGCTACCATTAAGCTGATCTGAAAATGAAACACTATTAAAACCCCGATTTTGGTTAGGATACATTAAAGTATAACTCCAGCTCAAGCCTGCGTTTGTAGTTCTGCCGATTCTAAAACGGTCACCGGTTACTATACCTGTATTACTGTTCATAAACCAAACACTGTACAATTCTCCTGACCCCGAGCCTCCGTATTCTGAAATAAACCAATTATTACCGCTATTTGTTGTTTTTAGAATACCACGCTGGCCGGCCATTGAAATGTATCCTGTATTAACATCTATAAAAAAAACATCCCTGGGATAAAGATTTAATGGACTGGACTGCTGAACCCAATTTGTTCCGCCATTTGTTGTTCTTAATATCAAGGGAGGATTTGTACCACCCACAACAGTTCCGGTATTAGCGTCTATGAAATGCACTCCCCATAAAATTGGGTTGCTGCCGGATAGTTCCACCCAGTTTGTTCCTCCATTCGTGGTCCGCAGTATTTTGTTACCTACTATTGTTCCTGTATTTGCATCTGCAAAATCAATGTCCCAAAAATAAGAACCGGGGGAAACAGATAAATCAATCCAGTTATTGCCTAAATCTGTTGACTTAAGAATTAAACCGTTAAGTCCAACAACCATAACGGTGTTCGAATTTAAGAAATCTATTCCCTGGAGTTCTCTAGTTGTGTTTGATGACAGAAGAGCCCAATAACTTCCGCCATCCAAAGTGCGTGATATTGAGCCGTTATACCCCACAGCAAAACCGGTGTTTGAGTTCAAAAATTTTACACAGTGTAAGCGATACCCTGTAGGCTCTGGATTCTGCCAGAACCAGGTAGTCTGAGAATTAACATTAATGGTAAATGAAAGGAGCACAAAACCCAGCAAAAAAATGGAGTTTTTCAAAATTCCTCCCTCTGTTGTTTTTCCCAATATAACAAAAAAGCAAAACAAAAAAGGCACCCAATTTGAGTGCCTTTTGAAAAAACTCATGAACTAAGAGTTATTTAAGAAGTATCATCTTTTTTGTCTCTGAGAAACTACCAGCACTGAGCTTATAATAATATACACCGCTTGGGTAATTTGACCCGTCCCAATCAGCTTCATAAGTTCCGGGCTGAAGCTGTTCATTCACGAGAGTTGTTATTTCCCTGCCCAGAACATCATATACTTTCATATTCACAAATCCTGATTTGGAGATTTGAAACCTGAATTTTGTTGTTGGGTTAAATGGATTGGGGTAGTTTTGTGATAGCGAAAATGACTGAGGAACTTCATTTGAAATTGGTAGAATGGCTACAACCTGTGAATATTTTATTGTGGCAATGTCTCCGCTGGTACCGCTTCCGTAACTATAACCTGTAACATACACATTGCTAGAGTCGTCCAATACAATTGAAGCTGCTACATCATAATCATTTCCAGGCCCATTATATCTTTGAACCCACTGCTGAATTCCGGCTGAGCTATATTTTATTGTGGCATAGTCTTCAGTTAGAAAAGCTGTTCCGCTTCTGCTCGCGCCTGTAACATAAACATTATCTGAAAAATCCAGTACCAAAGAGTTAACCGGAATAAAATCACTATTGTTACTTGGTCCGTCATATCTTGCAGCCCATTGCTGAATACCCGATGAATTATATTTAATAGTTACATAGTCTTCTAATGTTCCAATACCATGACTTAAACCGGCAACATATACGTCTCCTGATTGACTTACCGCTATTGCGTTTCCCCGGTCCAAATAATTTGCTGGTCCATTATAGCGAGCCGCCCATATCTGAGAACCATTAGAACTATATTTAATAGTGCAAACATCAAAATCTGTACCAATTCCTTTGCTTCCACCGGTTACATATACATTGCCGTAATTATCCAGCTCAAGGGATCTCGCCTTGTCAGAATTGTTTGCGGGTCCATTATAAATTGCTATCCATTGCTGAACTCCCATAGAATTATATTTTATTGTACCATAATTTTCACTCACACCACCAAGCTCATCTATGCCACCGGTAACGTAAACATTGTTTAAAGAGTCTAGCTTAATTTGGTAGGCCTCGTCATTTAAATGCAGCTGACCGTCATATCTTGCCGCCCACAATTGTACCCCTAAAGTAGAGTATTTAATGGTGTAATAGTCATTTCTTCCATTAGCTATACTCCTCCCTGTAACATAAACATTTCCTGAATTATCAACTGCAATTGAATATGCTACATCTGCCTCATTGTCGGGGCCATTATAACTTACTGCCCATTGCTCAACTCCCGATGAATTATATTTGATGGTTATATAGTCCGGTGGATTTGGATTACGGCCCACTGACCCGGTTACATATACATTACCAAAAGGATCAAGTGCAATTGACCAAGCATCATCTACTCCGCCAGCTGGCCCTGCATAAAAAGAAACCCATTGTTGAGCCCCGGATAAATTATATTTTATAGTGCATACATCCCAGCTAGCCCCCGGGTTTTGGGAGGACCCTGTTACATACAAATTCCCATTATTATCTATAACTATCGCACGTCCGATATCAGACCCATTTGCTGTTCCATTGTATCTTGCAACCCAATTCAGCGTTACCTGTGATTTAATATTAATTGATAATGAAAGGAGCACAAAAACCAGCAAATAAATGGAGTTTTTCAAAATACCTCCCTTTGTGTTTTTCTCAATATAACAAAAAAGCAAAACAAAAAAGGCACTCAAATTTGAGTGCCTTTTGAAAATCGTAAATCTCAATTTTATTTAAGAAGGATCATTTTTCTTGTTTCAGAAAAATGGCCGGCTGTTAATTTATAATAATACACTCCGCTGGAGTAATTTGAGCCGTCCCAATCAGCTTCATAAGTCCCGGCTTTTAAACGCTCATTAACAAGTATTTCAACTTCTCGACCA
>JAUQWT010000208.1 GCA_030835005.1 Ignavibacteria bacterium
CAACGGCATCCACCGGTTCAAGTACAGATATTGTTGCGATAAAGTATAACCCCCAGGGCAGTGTTTTGTGGACTGCTTTATATAACGGCTTCGGCAATTCTGTTGACCAGGTTCGCAGTACTTTTTTGGATAATGCCGGAAACAGTTATTTAACAGGATTCACAGCAGATACGAACCTTGTGATAAAAGTTGTTACGTTCAAAATAGATCCAAATGGCATTGTTCAGTGGAAGAGTATATTTCACCCTCCTGCCTATACGCAGGGCAGAGGAGAGTTTGTTGCCATGGATAACAGCAATGACATTTTTACATTTGGCAGCCTCACCCGATCTAACGGTTCGTTTACAATGTTCGTCATCAAATATGATCAAAACGGAAACCTGGCTGATACTGCGAAATTTAATGTTACTTCGTCCAGCAGCGAAATGCCTGTGAGTGCATGTATTGATGCCGCCGGGAATATTTATGTGCTTGGTTCATCTAATGCCGTCAGCGGTTCAAATGATATTCTGATGCTGAAATACACCAATGATCTGGTTCCGTTGTGGCAGCATACCTTTAGCGGTACAGGTGCGGGAAGCGATATACCGGTACAAATGCTTCTAAGCAATGATAACAAGCTTGTTATTGCAGCCGCTATGCGCAATTCTTCATCGGGGCTTGATTACGGACTCTTCAGGATTGATACTAATGCCGCACTTATTATGCAGTATATATATGACGGCACCGGGGGCGACCAGGATATTCCGTACGCCATAGCATGCGATAACCAAAACAATCTCTACGTTACAGGGAGCTCGAGAAACGGTGATACACTTGGTTCCGAGGATATTCTTACGCTTAAAATTGATCCGACTGCTCTTCTGCTTTGGGAAAGAAGATATAACGGTACGGGGAGCGGAATCGATTACGGAACAGCCATCGCAGTAGATATTGCTGGAAATGTCTATGCAGGGGGCACGACCGATAAACACGATGTACATCTTGCTTACGCTTTAATAAAATACGGACCCACAGGAGACGCTTTGTGGCTTGAAGAATACAGTGTTCAGGAGTTTTCGGAAGATTTTATTTACAGTGTGGCAGTTGATAACAGCTATAACGTTTTTGTTACCGGAATTAGCTTTGATAGCCTTCATGATTATGATATTGCCACCATTAAGTATTCTCAGCCAATAGGAATACAAACGATTTCGGGCGGAGTGCCCTCGGGTTTCAAGCTCTTTCAGAATTATCCGAACCCATTCAATCCAATGACAATTATTAAATTTGAAATTCCCCTCTTGAGAGGGGTGGATGCCGAAGGCAGACAGCTTGTCACGCCAATGCGTGAGGGTGTGTTGCTTAGAATATATGACGCACTTGGAAGACAGGTAAGAGAGATCGTGAATGAGGAGTTTCCCCCCGGTACATATGAAATAGATTTTGACGGAAGCAATCTTCCCAGCGGTGTGTACTTTTATGAACTGAAAACTGCTGATTTTAAAGAAGTAAGGAAGATGGTTCTTCTGAAATGAATCCGGAGTTTTTTATTTCGGGAAAAAATGATTAAGTTTAAGTAATTATGAGAGCAGCGTTTCTAATATCGGCATTCATTTTTTTGAATGCAACTTACTCGCAGTGGTTTGCGCAGAATTCCGGCACGATCAACGAACTCAAATCCGTATATTTCTTAAACAGCAATACAGGTTTCATTTGTGGCTATTACTCCGTGCTTAAAACTACAAACGGCGGGCAGAATTGGAGCATAAGCCAGGTAGAAGGAAGACACAACTGCGTTACGTTTGTAAACAGCAATACAGGTTTTGTTTCAAGCGATAGTGGGAAAATTTACAGATCAACCAATGCAGGAAATTCATGGGAAGCGCTGAATGCAAATTCAAATTCGCATCTTACATCTATCAGCTTCATAAATGATCAGATTGGAGTTGCAAGCGGTTACGGCGGTGTTGCTTTAAAAACCACAGATGGCGGCAGCAGCTGGAACGGCATGAGTACAGGACTTCCTTTCGTTGATTTCTTATCGGTAAAGATGACCGGCAGCAGCGAATATTACCTGACCGGAACAGGTTCATACATTGTGAAGACAACAAACGGGGGAGCAAACTGGAACGCATTCACTCTAAATGAAGTGAATCCGCTTTTTACGATTGAATTTTTGAATGCGAACACCGGGTTTGCAACGGGCTGCTGCGGAATGTTCCTTACAACTACAAACGCAGGGAACAACTGGACAATGAATTACTACCTTTCGCTTGGATTTACTTTTAAATCTCTGAAGTTTATAAACAACACAACCGGTTTCTTAGCCGGGGATAACGGAATGATATTCAGGACAACGAATGCCGGTGCGTGGTGGGATTCAACCGTCACAGGAACTGATCAGAATTTTTATTCTGTGTTTATGATCGATGCAAATACGGGCTGGGCTGTTGGGAATTACGGGACGATCCTCAAAACTACTAATGGAGGCGGAACAGGATACACCATCGGGCTTAATCAGCTCTCAAATGAAGTTCCTTCGGAATTCATACTTTTTCAGAATTATCCTAATCCTTTCAA
>JAUQWT010000209.1 GCA_030835005.1 Ignavibacteria bacterium
TGCTTGCGGGGCTTGGGCTGTACTTTAATCATCGGAATGGCGAAGCAATAAACCACAGGCTATACTTTTTTGAACCAAAATTCATTTTGGTAGGTATTCTATCTGCAGCATTGTTGTATTTAGTTTTTTTTGCGGGCGACATAATTTCAAAGTATATCCTTCCTTTTGCAGATAAGCAGGTAGTTGGAGTATATAACAATAAATCGCTTCTTGATCCTGTAATTATCGGATTGCTTCTTGTGTTTCTAATTGGACCGGCCGAAGAAGTCTTTTGGCGGGGGTTTGTTCAGGATACACTGGCCGAAAAATTCGGAGATAACAAAGGCTGGATAATCGCATCGCTCATTTACGGGGCAGTTCATATTGTGGCACTGAACTTTATGCTTTTTATGGCTGCACTGATATGCGGTTTTTTTTGGGGATGGATGTTCAAAAAATATAAATCTGTCTGGCCGGGAATCATTTCTCACGCACTTTGGGATGTAACTATTTTCATCCTGATCCCTGTAAGATAGGGGACACAAAAAAAGGGAACACTTTGGAAGCGTTCCCTTTTGAATTGAAATACGAAATTATTATCTGATGAATTCTACCAGTGCGCTTGCAACGGTATTTTTCTTGTTATCAAGCAAAAAGCATCTGTAGATTCCGGGAGAATCGACTCTTAGATCAGATGACTCAAAATAAATATATTTCATATCTGCAGTTACATCAAAATCAACTTTTTTGTAGTAATCAAATCCGTAACCGTTATATTTATCTAACTGAATAGCACAATCCTTTAATCCCAAAGCATAATCACATTTTACCATTACTGTTATCTTACCAGTGTAGAACCTGTCACTGATATTTACTTCGCCGCCGTTGCCGTATGATTCACAAAAATACATAGCCGGCCCGTTTTGAGCTTTAAGACCACTGGTAATGCCAAGCATTAAAACCAAAGCAAAAAGCCCCAAAACCAATTTTAACTTTGTCATTATTGACCCTTTCTTTTTTAAATTTTTTGTAACTATTCTTATACAATTTACTAAAAAAAAAGTTTCAAAGAAATATTGATTTTCTAAGTTTTTTGAAGTAAGAGTTTTTAATTCTGCAAAAAATAACTAGATAGAAAACTCCTGAAGAGATGAAATAGTGGATAAACGGGAGCAATTCAGATATTTTCTTGAAAAATTCGACCATATATATTGTAGTTTGCGTTTTATATATTTGACTCGTAAAAATGAAATATACAGACCACAAATTCGCAAAAAAGTCTCAAAGGTCAGAGTTTCTAATCCCTTTGTTGAACATATTTTCTGATATTATTGCAATTATTGCATCTTTTATATTGGCTTATTGTATCAGATTTTATTTTGAGCCATTTGTAAGATTGTTCCCCTATAAGCTGGAAGTAGCACCAATTGAAGGATATATATATATTACTCTGATGATAATACCTGTTTGGCTCTTGATCTTTCAATCAAGAAAGCTTTACCGGTCAAAAAGGGTTGTTTTCATTTTCGATGAGTTCTTCCTGATAGCACGCCTGGTTACTTTCGGCATTGTATTTTCTTTTGGGTTAATTTTCTTCTATAGAGAGTTTCCCTATTCAAGGCTAGTGTTTGTTCTGCTTTGGGGAATTTCGATTTTCATGATCACTTTTGGCAGATACATTGTTCTTAGATATGAAAAATCCTATTACAAAAGAGGGAAAGGACTGAAAGACGCAATAATCGCTGGTAATAACGCAACTGCCTTTGACATTATGAAGAATTTCTCAGAGCATAAATATGCGGGTTTTAATATACTTGGATACATAGAAGAAGATGCGTACAGCGGCAAGAAATATCTGCCCGAATCAACAAAGTTAGGAACATATAGCAACATTACAGAATTAGTTAGTAAATTGGGAGTTGAAACAGTTCTGGTGGCAATTCCATCATACGAGCATGAGATACTCTTAAGGCTGATGCGAGATTGCGAGGGTGAAAACGTGGAATTCCTGCTTGTACCTGATTTTCTTGAAGTGATCACTTCATCTGTGAGGGTTCAGGAAATTGATGGTATCCCCTTCCTCAAGATCAAAAGTATTCCAATGAATGTTTGGAACAGGATACTCAAGAGAGCTTTTGACATGTTCTTTGCCCTTATAGTTTTGATACTGACATCTCCTTTGTTGGTGATCCTGGGAATAATTGTAAAATTTACATCCAGTGGCCCCGTTTTCTATAAACAGGAAAGACTGAGCATGACAGGCAAAAAATTCTTCATGATAAAATTCAGGTCAATGGTTTTGGATGCAGAAAAGAATACCGGCGCTGTTTATGTTAAGAAAGATGACTCACGATATACTTCAATTGGCAGGATCCTGAGGAAATACTCTCTAGATGAGCTTCCGCAGTTTATTAACGTATTAAAGGGTGATATGAGCATAGTAGGTCCGCGTCCTGAAAGAGAATATTTCATAAACATGTTCAAAAGCAGGATACCCAAGTACCTTGAAAGACACAGAGTTAAATGCGGGATCACAGGCTGGGCACAGGTAAACGGACTTAGGGGAAGTGACACTTCAATTGAGAAAAGAATTGAATATGATATATATTATATTGAACATTGGTCAATAATATTTGATCTGAAGATCATAATTAAAACGATCAAAGAAATGTTTTTTTCTAAAGCAGCTTTTTAAACTATGATAGAAGTTATATTATTTTACGGACATGCTGTATTTTTTACCTGGGTTTTTGCAAAGAATTATGTAGAAGAAAGTTTTCTCAGTTCTTTCCTGAGCACGATATTCGTGATCGTGATTTTCTCCGTTGGCTGGACATTTTCGGCATTTGTGATCGGGTTTGTAGTACCGGATGAAGGGTTTAGCAGAATACTCACAAAGGCTGCATTTTCTCTTGCATTGTTGACTGTTCTTGAAGTGATTTTTTACAGGTTCTATTTCAGCAACAGGAAAGTCAAACCTGCTGTTTAACTATCTGGTACATGAGTTAATTTGTTTCAAGATTTTGAGCAACATCTCTTGGAAGTATTTTTATGAATACTTTTCGTAATTGCAGACCCGATTTCAGAGAATAAATTCCAATTATTGCTTCTCCTTCAATCCCTTTTGACCTTATCTTCACACTTCCGTCTGCAGATTCATTAAATACTTCAATTAGATTACTTCCTTCTTCAATTTGAAACCTGAGTTCAACGCTGCTCATCGGGGTTTTGAAGCCAAGAGTATTTGAACGGTAAACTTCAATCTTTAATTCTGAACTTGTAGATGCTCTTAACACTGGAGGATCAATTTCAATTTTTACATCAGTTGATGTAAACACAAGCCTTTCCGCCAAAAGTCCGAGTAGAATAATTGCCAGAACGATTATCAGCTTCCGGTACATTTAGTTATAAATAAAAGAATTAGAATTGCGGTAATGGCATAATCAGTCATCCCCAAACTTAAGCTTAACATTTTTGGGCAGCTCAACTTTGCTTTCCTGTCTGATCTGTTTTGATTCTTTATCTGTCTTCTTTTCCGAGCCAAGCCTCTTTATAATTGTTTCGTCTATTGCTTTTGCCTGGATAATATCTTCTTCAACCTGTTTGCTTGCGTCAGGATCGGTAATCAAAAGATTAAGTACTGGAGTATCTGAGGTTTCGTCTGAGGAAACAATGCTGCTGTGTTCTATCTGTTCAAACAAACTTCTTTGCCCGGGAACTGCTTTTTGCCTGAAAGCAGGCAATTTTGTTTTAATCCGGAAATCTTCAGCAGCATCAATCTCAGATACTTCATCAGTTTTTTCTGAAAACAGCTTGATCTCATCGTCACTTCTTCCACCCATATCAAGTTTATCTGAACTTTCCTTTGCCTGTTTCCTTCTTTTAAGTTCTTCATATTTCCCTGTTTTGTACAGCCTGTTTCTTGTTTCATTTACACTTTTGATCAATTCATCTTCGTTAAGGTTTACCGGTATATTACCCCTCAATGTGAAAACGCCGCCGGTTAAGACATCTGAGATGTTATAGGAAATCAGATTGTCTATGATGAAATCACACACACTTTCAAATGAAAACTCCTCGGGGAAAAACTGAAAACGCAAGTCGTTAAGATCTATAAAAATCATATCTGCCGGTTTGTTAATATCTATCCCGTATGATTGATCTCCCGAAGGATTGATATTGAAATACAGTTCATGTGGAACTTTTGTAATTGAGTACAAAAGGTCCCTGCTTGAGATATTCAGCTCCTTATATTTGTTTCTGAACAAACGCACTTCTTTTAACAGATCTTCACCAAGCCAGCCAGTCCCGATACTGTATTTTATTCCATGTCCGATAAAATCATCAATAGGGAAATATCTGTTCGAAAAATAGTTGAGATCGCGCGGACAAATAATGATATTGGCTTTTCGTTCTGTAATGATCTTCAGATCGCTGTATTCCAGGTAAAGCGGGTTTATGAGTGATGTGCTGGAATTAATAAGCTGGTATTCATCCAGCAAAGCAATAAGTGATTTATGAAATGTTTGTTTGAATTTTTCAGTGATCTCCTTGTTTACTGCAGCTTCCAGAAAAAGGTTTTTTAGATTAAAGCTTCGAAGTTCGGTTATATTTGAAATATCATAAACCGTAAGAAGATTTTCCTGTGTTAAGTAATATGAAGGGTTCAGAAATTTATAATCCCTGATCAGGTTAATATCCTGTTTAATTGGATAACACAAAGTAACTTTCTGTCCGGTTTTCTTAACAGCATTAGAAACCGGTGAATAATGGTTTGTATCTTTTCTCAATGAGAATTCATTGATATACTCCACCCCTGATTTCAGTGCCCGGCCGAATGAATAATTATATATGTTGGTGAGATCTGCCTGCGTGGTTTCACTGGGCAACTCCTGATATATATAGTTGAAGATTAAATCTGTACATACATCTTCTTCTGCTTTTTCGTAATGCCTGCGTTTTAACAGATAGTGAAGCAAAGATCCTTCGGACTTCTGGCAGGAATTGACCAATGGCGGCATGATCAGTTTCATCGTGCAGTCAATTATATCGCAATTTGATGAATGGAGCTCAATCCATTTTTCAACCTTTGAGATTCCTTTGGCAGTCGAGTCTGCCATATCTGTTATCTTATTATCATTTATGAGCAAAGAATACCGGCCAAAATCCAAATTCTTGTTAAACGTTAATATGTATGCGTTCTTTAATATGATCAAAGGTCTTGTATGATAAATTTCTCGTCTATGATGTATTTGCTCTTATTAAGTGTGTTGCTGCCATTAGTATATAATGCATATTCAAAACCTTCTCTAACACTTGCAGCTCCATACTCTCCCTTAACATTCACAGCAACAAACCCAACCTGGTAATCATGGTCACGGTTCTTATGAGACTGAAGATTTAGCTTTATTACTCTCTTTACTGCATACTCACATGCTTCCTGCGGACTCATACCGCCGGCCATCATTTCAACAGCGAGAAAACTTCCGCAAGCTCTTACACACTCTTCACCCCTGCCGGTAGAAACTACTCCACCAACTTCCCCGTCAACATACAATCCGGCACCAATAATCGGAGTGTCTCCAACTCTGCCGTGTTGTTTCCAGGCAGTCCCGCTTGTTGTACAAGATGCAGAAATGTGCCCATCCTTATCAATTGCAACCATTCCTATGGTATCATGATTTCCGTCATCGTTAATACCCAGTCCGTTGCTGTTGGATTTCAAAACTTTGTATTCATCAGTGTGAAATTCCTGTGATCTGCCGTATCTTCCCTGTTTCCATTCGTTGTATTTCTTAATAGATGATTCCGTATGTAGAATATCGGGCATGAATCCGTTAGTAATTGCAAAATTATACGCGCCCTCTCCAGCCAGACACACATGTTCAGTTTTTTCGAGTATTAACCTTGCTACAGATACGGGATTCTTGATGTGTTCTACACAAACAACTGCACCAATTCTTGCCTTCCAGTCCATTACAGCCGCATCCAAAGTAACTCTGCCTTCAGCATCGGGCAAACCGCCATAGCCTACGCTTAATACAGCGGGGTCATCTTCAGCAACTCTTACGCCCTGTTCAACTGCATCAAGAGAGTTGCTTCCTGAACTTAACAACTCATAAGCTTTCTCATTTGCTGCCAGTCCGTGTTTCCAGGTTGATATTACAAGTGGTTTCATATTTACAAATATAATTAAACTGATTGGATTAATAAACCTTGTTTGAGCATTAAGAATTACATCTTCACCGTACTCAGGCTAAAAACACAAATTAACTTCTGCATGAATAACTAATTATGACGATAGCAGTTACATCAATTCATTGAATTAATCAACTAATTTGCTTAATTTTCTTAATTAGTGCTGTAAATTAACGCAAAACAAACCATGAAAAGTTCTTTATCAATATTATTTGCAGTGTTACTTACTGCGACCGTGATGACGTCTCTTAAAACCCATGCAGCAGCATTCACAAGAGTAGATTTTTTGCTAACACTCAGCGATGGAGTAAAACTTGATTGTTCAAAATTCATACCAAGCGGCTCTCCGCCTGCCGGAGGCTGGTCGTGTGCTTTGATCACACACGGATATGGTCTTTCTAAATTTTCAGAAATGCCGGATGCCGAAGACTTTGCCAATGACGGTTTTTATTCGTTTGTGTACAGCATGCGCGGCCAGGGAGTATCAGAAGGTGTTTCTAATTTCATAAGTACAACAGAAGCAAATGATCTTAAACAGGTTGTGCAATATATCAAGAATGATGCAAATACAAACGACAATAAGATATTTATCCACGGGGGATCGCAGGGCGGAATACTGCCTTTTATGGCTGTGTGTACGGGAATGCAGGTAAACACTATAATATCAGATATGGCATCACCTGAACAGGGATCTAACTGGATCGAAAACGGCGGGATCAAAATGACCTTCCTTTGGACATGCGGATATGCGTCCAACATTGTCCGTTACAATTCATTAGTGTCAAGATTCAAACCGTGGATCTATGCAAATACAAAAGAAAAGTGGGATAGCCTGAATTATTACCTGCCAATAAACCGAGATTTTTTGAACCAGGTTGGAAGCTGCCAGATCCCGATCCTGATTCAAAACACCTGGCAAGACAAGTTCTTCAATACATTGGGCATGATAAGAAGTGCATACATTCTGCCTTATAACAATTACAGAATGTATTTTGGGGCAATGGATGGACATGGAAGTGATTACATTCAGGCAGAAGAAGACTTTAAGGAACAGTTACTGACGGACTGGATCGATTATCATGTACAGGGAATCCCGAATAATGTAATGGATGTAAATCAGAAATTTACATATGCTGCAAGTTCTTTCCCGCTGGGAAACAGAAGTTACTGGACATGGACCAGGTACGCTACTCCAACGTGGCCTCCTGCAGGTGTGCAATCGGTGAAACTTTATTTTCATCCAGGCAACCAGCTGCAGCCTAACAGCTATGGCGGCACACAAACTGACGTGAATTTTATCAACGATGTCCTTGATCCCAATGTTACAATGGAATATCTTGTAAATACCGAATTCAGAGGCTCTTTGTTTGATCAGAAGTTTCGCAAAACCGAATTGATTTTTGATACACCAGCATTATTGCAGGATGCAAGACTTGTTGGCACCCCGTATGCCTACTTATATTACTCATCAACAGCAGATATTTGCCAGTACAATATGCAGATTTGGGATGTACGCTCAAACGGGCAGGAAAAACTTGTCACAAGGATCAATTGGACTGACAGAAATTACACAGCAAACCAGATAAGAGAAAAATATGTAAATGGACAATCTTACACCCATACATTTAAGCAGGGCAATAAAATAAGAGTCAAGTTAACTAATCTTGATAATGTTCCATTGATAAACAGCAGCGGTGATACTTCAGATGTATTTCTGCGAACGAATCCGTTTATGCTTCCCGTTTTAAAATCTGCAACCAACAAAATCTTTATTAACAATGCATCGAAATCTTACATTGAATTGCCTTTAATGAATTTTGTTATCGGCATAAATCAGATCACTTCAGAGGTTCCGGAGAAATTCAATCTGGATCAGAACTACCCTAATCCGTTTAATCCATCAACAAAGATAAGATTCAGTGTTCCTTCTACCGGCAAGAACAATTTTGTTGAAATCAAGATTTTCGATATAACCGGAAGAGAAATGACCACACTTGTAAACAGGAATTTTGAACCCGGTGTTTACGAAACCGATTGGGATGCATCAGCATATTCTTCCGGCATCTATTTGTACAGAATGACAGTCGGCAGCTATAGTAAAGTACTGAAAATGATACTAACAAAGTAACTGAGTAGTTTTTTGAAATCCAATAACAGAAAGATGGATTGTTGCACGATAACTTATTGATATTTATGGGTTTAAAACTACTCAAAAGTTGTAGCCAAAATTTATCTATTGTTTACTTTTCGGAAATAGCTTATAATTGTTAGCAAACAATTATTTATAAAATATCAAAAAGAAAATGAAAAAACAAATTTCCTTTTTAGTCGTCGTTGCAATTGTAGCTTTGGTATATGGTTTCTCTTCTGGCGATAAGAACCCAACTGAAAGAGATGGAACCAAGAATACAAACATTACTTCTAATTCGATAAAAGTTGAAAAAGGTGCTCCTCAAACAATGATTGAAAGCAACCTTTCGGAATCTTTCGAAAACGTTACATTTCCGCCTGCAGGCTGGACCAAAATCAATGTAGCTCCTGGAGCAACAGGCTGGATAAGACAAACACAGGGTACTACACCAGTTCCGGGATTTAACGGCGGTGTTTTATTCTGCCCACCGGGCGGAGGTACTGGTATGGCATTTGCAAATTATATTACCGGCGGAACAAGTTCAAATGATCAGTGGCTCATTACTCCTCAGATCACAAATGTTGGACCCAATGATTCATTAAAATTCTGGATGAGAAAATTCGGGAATTATCTTGATCATATGGATATCAAGATTTCAACAACTACTCCAAATGTTGCCGGCATGACAACAACTGTTCAGTTATTAACATTTGCACCAGCAGATTCAGGCTATATACAGTATAAATATAAGATCGGTGCGCTTGTTCCTCCGGGTTCCAACATATACATAGGGTTCAGACAGTGGGTTCTTGATGCAAACTTAGATGGCGCATCATTCAGTTTAGACCTTGTAAACGTTATTGCCGATGTAACAAGCGTAACGCAGATCGGTACTGAAGTACCTGCTTCTTTTGATCTTTCACAGAACTATCCTAATCCGTTTAACCCGTCAACTAAGATAAACTTCAGCCTTCCTACATCAGGTAAGGTTAAATTAGCAGTTTATGATATGCTCGGAAATGAAATTGCTGTTTTACTTGATGCTAACGAGAGCGCAGGGAATTATACAGCATCGTTTGATGCTTCAAAGCTTTCAAGTGGTGTCTATTTCTACAGACTAATTACAAGCAACAACACGATCACCAAGAAAATGATGTTAGTTAAGTAATAAGTTTCACTTTGTTTTTAAAAAACCCCGCAAAATGCGGGGTTTTTTATTTCATTTTTTTCAGAATCGTACTGAAATGCTGTAGTAGTAATATCCAAATTCAAATATCTTTTCTTTCCCATTACTTGTCACCGACTTCAACATGTAATGTAAAATCGCATTTTTTAACGCAAAGTTCACAATAGAATTAAGCATCACTTTTACCGGGATCAGCAATTTTACCAAGTTGTCAACTGCAAGTATTGCTGCACTTTGTATAGCCATCATTTTAAAATGCTCTTTCAAGCCTTTCATAGGTATAAAATAACTTAAATTATGCTGTGCATATATAGAAATTGATTTTGAAGGCTGAATGTTCATTTCGGGAGTATAATTAACTATAACATACTTATCCCATAGCCCCCCAAATCTGATATTGCTTCTGAAAGATCTTACAACATTGAACTCTTGTTCTTCTTCAAGGTTTCTTTTAGGATGTAAAAAGTCCATTGAATATCTAAAGAGGATACTCTCTTTTTCTGTTGTTCCCTGTTCATTTAGTTCAAGGAGTCTTTTCCCGGAATTCCGTAAAACCTGGGGTATAGCTTTTAGTTCCTCTGACTCTTGTACATTATTCTGCCCATAGCAATGCAGCGATAAGAACACAATGGCGGTCAGCGATCTAATAGCGAGCTTTTTCATTTGAAGAATGATCTAATTGCAGGCCCTGAGTATTAAACCTATATTAAACCCATAAATAAGATGTAAAATTTTTTGCAGAATATCAAGCGTTAAAGAGGCGGCAGAAACACAAATTTGGTATTAATTTAGAAATTTTGGCGGGTGTATCTGAAGTAATACTACAAGAATGAATATTCAGTTTCTATACCGTAGAATTTTTTTAGCAGTTCATATATCAAGTAGCTGGAGTCACCAAATCCGTATGTGTAATTATATTTTGATTGATGGACTTTTCTATAATCAATTGCCTCAGTTAGAAAATTTGTAATATCCAGCGTTTCGATTGGCAGCAATTTTGCATTCTTTTTAAGAACTTCAGGACGCTCAGTTGTTTTGCGAAGTACACCGCATGGTACATTAAAGAACAGTGATTCTTCCTGCAATCCACCGGAATCAGTTAGAATGCAGCCTGCATTCTTAACATAACCAAGCATTTCAAAATAATCATGTATCGGCTTCATTATGATTAGTTTCTCATGAGCATTCCCGTTCATTACTTCATCAAAACATCTCTGTATTAAAGGATTCGGGTGCATTAAATGCAGTATCTCGCTGTATCCCTCAACATTGTTCATAACAGAATTCAGTATCTTTGCATAAGCAGTTACATTATGCCAGTTTTCCCGCCTGTGGAAAGTACTTAAGATATAATTTTTTTGTACCGGTTCCTTAATCTTTTTTTCTTTGATCAAAGTAAATATTGCGTCGTTGATCGTATTGCCTATTACAAATATCTTATCGTGTTTTATTCCCTCATTTATCAGATTATCGCGGTTGATTCCTTTTGGGGCAAAATGCCAAGTTGCCATCCTTGCAACAGACTCGCGCATAAACTCTTCAGGGAATGGATTCATCTTGTCAAGTGTTCTAAGCCCAGCTTCAGCATGAAATACCGGTATCTGGTTAAGGAAGCCCCACAATGCCCCGGCAAATGCAGAAGCTGTATCTCCCTGCACTATAATGCCGTGAATGTTCTCTTTCCTTACGGGTGATCTATCGCCAAATTTTTCATTGAAATCATTCAACAAGTGCGCTATGAGCTCGTTCAGATCGCTTGAGCGATTCGGCTTTTCTGTTGCAGTAATATCAGGATGTATTCCAATATTAGAGAGAATATCTCCTGATATTTTTTGCTGGGCTGTATTATACAAAAGGGGGTAAAACTCTTCAGATTTCTTTAAAATCCTGTACAAAACGAATAATTTCAAGATCTCGGGCCTGGTTCCAAAAAAGAAAACAATTACTTTTTTGCCTTTCAGATCCTCCGGATTTAATCCTATATTTATATTTTCCTGACCCATGTATATTTTCTGTAACAAAGATAATTAACCCATTTTAAAGAAAAAACGCATACTCATACCGTTTTCAAGTGAGTTTTTCGGCTCTAGCTTGAAAAAGAAAAGGGCGACCTATATTCAGACCGCCCCGTTTAACCATGGTTTTAAAATCTGTTAATAATGATCCGTCGATTCCCAAACAACTTTATTCTTCATTCCGATAAAAACCTTAAGCGCACGAAAAGTAGCAAAGAAGTTGATCAGGTTATCAAAATTAAGCCTGATGAGGCTGAAGAAAGCATACTTCAATCCATACCAGCTGTAAGTGAATATGAACCTGTGAGCAAGCCTCCAGATCATGAAGAAGAAGCAAGCCCATAAAAAGAACCAAAGCGCTGTATTCTGTTCTACCGCAGATTCAAATACTTTCAAACCAAGTCCGAAACCAAACAGGTACAGCAGGAATATCGCGAATACCAAATTGGAAAGTAATACCATGAAATTACTGAATATTGTTTTTCTGTCTCTCATTAAGAAGTACTTAGTTTTGAAACTGCCTGCCCACTTATGCATTTTCCAGTTCTGGAAGCAAATGCCGGCAGTCCATCTCGAGCGCTGTTTAACAGCTGCCCAGAATGTATTCGGGAAATACTCGCCTGTTGCAACCCTGGAATTAGGATTATTTTTATCAACAAGCATGTTGATGTATGCAGTCTTATATCCCATTTTGAACAACCTGAGCCCAAGTTCATAATCTTCAGTCAGATTTGCCTCATTAAAAACTTGCGGGTAATGGCTTTCAAGGTTCATGAATATTTCACGCCTGAAAGACATTCCAGTACCTGCAAACGGTATAAAAACATTCAGAGCCTGGCGTACTATAAGATCTTTTGAGTGAACCTCAGCAAATGCATCGCAGTACGTTCTGTGTATAAACTTTCCTCTGTCGTCTTTGATGGGTACTACCGGGACCTGTACAGCATCAATGCCCTGGTAAGAGATAATATAATTATCAACTTTTAGTGTTAAAGGATGTATAAAATCTTCTGAATCATGAATTGATATTATGTCGAAGTTCTTGCCATTATCTTTTTCAAATCTTTTTATTGAAGCATAAACATTATTCAGATTATCAGCTTTAGTAGTTGGGCCGTCATGAGAGTTTACACAAATTACAACCTTATTGTTCTTTTGTGCTATTCTTTTCACTACTTCAAGTGTCTTGGTATCGTTCGGGTAAATTCCGACAAAGATCGTAAAGTTATTATATCTCATTTTGCTCAGTGCATAAGTAAGAGTCCTGCCAATAACCTTATATTCACGCCATGCGCAAATAACCAGCGCTATATAGTTTTCATTTGCCGAAAGGACATCATCCATCTTCGGCAGGCTCCGGTTATATTTCCACCTGTTGAACCAGTAAAGCAGGTCAACAAGTACGTCGTCCAGACCGCTGATGATCAGCAGTACCGAACAGATCCAGAGTAATATTGTGAAAACTTCTTGCATATGATTTTATTATAGTTTAGTTCTAAAGTTAAACCAGAATCCAGCTTTGATCTGAAATGAGTTCTTTCTATCACCGAAAAAGTAAGCTTTGTACGAAGGTTCTACGAAGAATACCGGAAAAACCATTACGTTGGGTTTGAATCTCAGGCCTAAGCCAACTTCAAAATAGTTGTTATAGTCCAGCCGGCGGCTATCGAATTGGGCATTTTCAACAAGGTAGTTCTCAATGTAAGAATAGCCTCCTGTATGGAATCTAAGCACCTGTGAAAGCGAGGCTTGCAGGAATGCATTCTTGTATTTGTAGTCATACATAGCAGCATAATAAATATCCATATAAAGGCTCGTTTTGGAACTTGTTGATCCCTTGCTTACATAGAGTTTCGCATCTCCGAACCGGTTAAAATAAACCATCATTGGTTTTATGTTTATCTTGCTTGAATCCTGATCAATCTGTCTTGTATATCCAAGCCGGAATTCAAAAAACAAGTTATTCAAAACATGATATCTTAAGAATCCCCCGATTTCAACAAACCTGTCATTGTATACAAGCGTTTTAGAAGAACGGGTATCTGTATAAACATCCAAATAAGGTCCGGCAAAGAAGCCTTTTCCTATCCTGAAATTCAAATGTGTAACAAGATTTGCAATATAATTTTCCTGAAACGAGTCGTAATAATTGTAAAAATACAGGTCTAAGGATCTTGGTGAGTTAAATGCCAGGTCTTCTCTTATAGTAAGTAACGCTGATTTTGATAATTGCTTTTCGTCAGAATTAGTTGAGTGTTTCCCAACATAGTCAAAATGTCTCAGTGCATTGCTGTATTTTTTCTGATCATAATAAATGTAGGCCAG
>JAUQWT010000210.1 GCA_030835005.1 Ignavibacteria bacterium
TGCTTGTTCCATACGGGTTTGGTGAAAGAGGTACAGAAGGCAAAATTCGTGCGATAAAATATGTCAGGGAAAACAAGATTCCTTTCTTTGGAATATGCTTCGGTATGCAGCTTGCAGTAGTTGAGTTTGCAAGGAATGTACTTAAACTAAAAGACGCAAACAGCGCAGAGGTGAAGAAGACTAAGAACAACGTAATTGACCTAATGGAAGAGCAAAAAGGAATTACCGAAAAGGGCGGCACGATGCGGCTTGGCTCATATGCATGCACCGTGAAGAGAAACACTAAAACTTACAGCACATACAAAGCTATTAATATTACTGAAAGGCACCGTCACAGGTATGAATTCAATAACCGCTTCCGCATGGCATTTGAGGAAGCCGGAATGATATTTTCCGGGGTGAATCCGGATAAAGACCTTGTGGAGATAATTGAACTCCCCTCTCATCCATGGTTTGTGGCCTGTCAATTCCACCCTGAGCTTAAATCTAGGGCAACAAAAGCGCACCCTCTGTTCAGGGAATTTGTGAAGGCATGTAAGAAACACAGGAAATAAAAAAGCACTCAAAGTCTGAATTTTGAGTGCTTAGAATGGTTGATTCAATAAATACTTTACAAATTTGATTTTTTCACATCCTTACCGTCACCTTCATACTTCGAGGGACATTTGGTCAGCACTTCAGAAGCATAAAAATGGCCATCTTTTATCTTACCCTTTGCAACAACACTTTCAGCCATTTTGAAATTATTGGGTTCAGCTCCGTCAAGAATTACTTTCATTTCGGTATTATTCTCATCCTTCATATAGAAAGTAAACTTATTTGTTGCAGCATCAAATCCTGTTTCTTTATCTTTTACCCATGAGCCTTTCACCTGGCATTTTTTATGAGTTTCTGCGGCATGCTGAAAGTTGGCATATTCTACCTTTGTATCAACAAATGCGTAGAAACCAACCACAAGGAATACCACTATGATCGCAAAACCGATAATATATCTTTTATTCATGATGTTTTATATTAATTTTATAAATTCCTCAATTGTTAAATTTGCCTGGCGGTAGATCAATTTCCTTTTATAAAATTGAATTGAACTACTCTATCATGCTATCCATTTTACTTACTGTCCTCTATCTTCTTAATCTTCTTCTCTATAGACATCATACTGAAAAACAGCAGTATCCAGAGTAATAGAGTTGATGCAGCAACTATGTAATAAGAATTACCTGTAAAAAATTCCATATATTTAATTTTGCTTTAATTTTAACTTAACAATTCTAATCCTCAGGTTCAGCATCCAAACAAACAGGCCCGTAAACCCTGCGAGGGAACTCAGGAAGATCATCAGCATATTGCCGTTCATTTTTATTTTCCCGCTTGAGTTTACAATCGGATCCGGGTGCAGGCTTTCAACTATCCTCGGGAATACAAAGATGAAAAACGGGACTGTTATTCCTGCAAGGATAGAATAGACACTAGAGAGCTTTGCACGCTGCTCTTCGGATTCTATTGCGCTTCTAAGCGCGAAGTACGCTCCATAAACAAGTATCAGCACAAATATTGAGGTTTGGCGCGGATCCCAGTTCCAGAAGGCACCCCACTCAAACTTAGCCCAAATTGCACCAGTCACTGTTGCGAGTATTGCAAACAGCAATCCAAGCGCTGCAGAAGATGCTGCCTTGAAGTCATACAAAACATCACGCTTCCTGATATACTGCACACCGTACACAAGCGCCATAACAAAAGCAACTGTGCTTATCCATGCTGTCGGAACGTGGAAATACAGTATTCTTGCCCTCTCACCCATGTTCCCAACTGCGGGAATTGGCGCAAGGATCGCAAAACATATCACGGCCGAAAGCCATACAAATAACCCGTACTTTAAAATTTTATTCATTAAGCTTATAAATTTTCAATTGACTCTTCATCACCCAGAACTTCAATACCCCTGACGCGCTTAACATCACGTCTGGTCTCGACGCTTTTCCTTATGCTGTTCATAAGTTCTGCAGGCTTTGGAACAGCCTTTAGTAGAAAATTCGCAGTAGTTTGATCAGAGCTCGAAAGTGAAATATTCCCAAGCTTAAACATCCTTTGCCAGAATGGTTCATACATATCAACATCTTTTACCCTGTATAATTCCATCGCTTCGGTTTTCTTGGAAAAAATTCCCGTTGTGTAGAATATCCTCTCGGTAGTTATTTTGTACTTCTGATTTTTAACGACAAGCCATTTGACAAAAATATATACCAGTGGTATTATTCCCAGCACTGCAGCCGGCAGAAAAAATAACAGGCTAAGCGCCATTACAACAACAAAAACAATACCCATTGATATAAAAATCCCGAAATTTAAAACCTGTGACTGAGAGCCTTCCCAGATCACTTCTTCCTGTTGTTTATCACTCATATTGTTTTGTAAAATAGCAATAAATACAAAAATACTAAATAATAAAATCATATAAAATTTAAAAAGCAGTATAATACAATTGTAATTGTAAAAGTGCTATTATTTTAAGAATTTGCATTGTGAAAATAGCCTTTTTATCGCCGTTTTATCCATACCGCGGGGGAATTGCCCAGTTCAGCGATTCATTATACCTTGCCCTTGCTGAAGAAAATGAAGTCAAAGCATTCACTTTTACCCGCCAATACCCCGGATTACTGTTTCCGGGAAAGACTCAGTTTGCAGATGAAGGCGATGTTGACCGGCATATTTCTGCCGCCAGGGTGTTGGATAGCATTAATCCTTTTACTTATTACAAAACAGCCCGCGCGATTATCAAGTATAAGCCTGATGTTGTTTTGATAAGTTACTGGATGCCATTTTTTGCTCCGGCATTTGGCAAAATTGCAAAGCTGCTTAGGAAAAAAGGGATCAAAGTCATAGCTATATTGCACAATGTAATTGCTCATGAAAAACGATTTGGCGATAGAACTCTTACCAATTACTTCTTCAATAACTGTGATGGTTTTGTAATTCTGAACAAAGCATCTGAAAAAGATCTGATTGAGCTAAAGCCGGATGCAAAATATGTAATACATCCACACCCGCTTTACGATCATTACGGAATTAGGATTGACAAAACTGGAGCGAGAAAGAAACTGAATATTCAGCCGGATAAAAAAGTTATACTCTTCTTTGGATTTATCAGAGATTACAAAGGGCTTGACTTGCTTATTGAATCAATGAAGAATTTAGACGATGATTATTTACTCCTTATTGCAGGCGAAGTGTATGGCGATTTTGAAAAGTATGACGAGTTGATCGATATGCTTGGCGTAAGAAACAAAATTAACCTTCAGGTCAGGTATATTCCTGAAGCTGAAATTCCTGTATTCTTTTCATCAAGTGATGTTTGTGTATTGCCTTACCGCTCAGCAACGCAAAGCGGGATTGTTGGGATTGCGTACCATTTTGATCTTCCTGTGATTGTTACAAACGTTGGCGGACTTGCAGAAATGGTTGAAAATGGGAACACAGGGTTAA
>JAUQWT010000211.1 GCA_030835005.1 Ignavibacteria bacterium
ACCAACAGAGATCCCAAAAGGAGAAACTGTTTTGCTTGCAGGCGGCGGACTGGGTAATGCAGTGCTCTTTTCGGTAGCGAAGGCGCTTAAGGATAACGGTAACCATGTAGTTTATTTTGCAGGGTATCGTAATACCGCCGATATGTTCAAACAGGATGAAGTTGAAGAAGGCACTCACCAGGTGATATGGTCAAATGATTTCGGAGAAACAATAAAGCCGCGCAGACCGCAGGATAGAGCGATAACTGCAAATATTGTACAGGCAATGATAGCTTATGCCGAGGGCAGGCTTGAGCCCGATGGCGGTAAACCTATGTATGACCTGAAGAAGATCAACAGGATAATTGCAATTGGCAGCGACCGGATGATGAAAGCCGTTCAGGAAGCAAGATACAGCTTGCTGAAAGAACATATCAATCCGGTACATACGGCAATTGCAAGTATAAACTCACCTATGCAGTGCATGATGAAGGAAGTGTGCGCACAATGCCTGCAGAGACATGTTGACCCTGTAACCGGCAAAGAATCTTTTGTGTTCACATGTTTTAATCAGGATCAGCACATGGATGAAGTTGATTTCAATAATCTTAACACAAGATTGAAGAACAACAGCGTTCTCGAGAAATTAACGAAGTTTTGGATGGATCACTTATTCAAAGAGGTGAACGGTGAGTTTACGGTTTAGTGTTTTGCAGAAGTGTTGCCGTTAACACCCGGCATCAAGAGTAGCCCTCAGTTATTGATTTAAGGTTAGTTGTTTTTTCATTACCCGGCGAAAGCCGGGTTTTTTATCAGCTATTCGTCATTCCAGTAAAGGAAGATCACGATGTACTCTATTCTATAACAACAGATCACTTTTGGATGATTATTTGGACTCGAATATATAAATTGTTAATTTTGTGAAATCGAATTTCTTATGGACACAGGCACAATAATACTGATCCTTAGCTTTGGTATTCCAATACTCATAGTGGTTGGAATAATCATATGGCTGAAAAGGGATTTTGGAAGACTGAGCAAATTTGCGCAGGAAACTCGTAAGCGCCAGGCTGAGGCAAAACCAGCAAAAGCAAAGATAATTTCGGTTTCACAGGGATTGCAGGGCGGTGATATTAAGAAAATGATTTTCTTTACATTTGAAATCAATGATGGATATAGCGCACCTTACACTGCAAGCGCAGGATGGTTTGTGGATACACTTCGCTTGAGCAAAGTTCAGGAAGGAATGGAAATTGAAGTAAAGGTTGATAGCACAGACCCGATGAAGATCTATCCCGCAGCCGGCTGGGCAGTTTATACAGAAGGTTATAACAGCAATTTGAGTGTTGATAAACTGAGTGGAAGATAGTCCACAGTAGCACAGACATTCTTGTCTGTGCTTAAACAAGCAAAAATATGCACAGGCAAGAATGCCTGTGCCACAATGATCAAGACGAACTACTTCACAAGCACCATTTTTTTCGTCTGAACATACTCCCCTGCTATGATAGAATAAAAATAAATTCCGCTTGCATAATTACTGCCATCAAAATCAATGCTGTATTTGCCGGCATCCAGTTTCTGCTGAACAAGTCTTGAAACTTCTTTGCCGCTGACATCATAAACTGCGATTTTTACTTCTGATGATTTCGCAATATCAAACCTAATAACCGTTTTCGGGTTGAACGGATTGGGATAATTTTGCAATAGTGAATAACTTTGGGGCATTTCTCCGGAGATTCCTGTAACGCCTGTTTCTACTTGAGGACAAAATCTTTTATATACCTGGTATACTTTGCAGATTGGGGTTGTTACATCCACGAAACTGGCGCTGCCGGGGCATTCTGATAGTGAATAAGTTACATGAAATAAATAGGGGGAGTTACCCGTTTTAGAAAGAGAAGGATATATTTCGTCGCAACTGGCACATGTTGTTTCAGACTGCGGAATGCTGCATTCAATAGGCCTTGGGTTAGACCATGTCGCACCATTATTAGTTGAATAAGAGCCGTATATACTGTTGTAATAAAATCCATAACTTGATGAATAATCCCTCACAACCGAAAAAACACAAGTTAAAACTGTACCATCAGTTGAGAAAGCCAAAGACGGATGAGATAGAGCTGTCATACCAACCTGAATACTGCCGGAACTTGAATTAAAGTATGCTGTATCGGATATAAATGTACCTGGCATGTTTCTAAAGTCAGCTAATCTCAGTGGCTGACCACCATTAACTGCCGGTGACCAGAAAACTACTTTTGATCCTTGTGCAGTAATGAAAGAACCTTCCGCTAAAGTACTCAATGCTACACATGGCATATTGGTGCCTGGTTTATAAGTTACATCTGCGGGAAACCACGAAGTAACCATATCTCCGTTTATGTTCGCAGAGTTTGAAAGTATAGTTACTGCGGGACCAAAGCTTGTTCCGCCATTTGTTGATTCCTTTCCCTTCATTTGGCTTAATGCAGCGTCCCACCACATAATAAATACATTCGTTCCGCTTGAATTTGATGCAATGTAATATCTTGAAGTAGTTGGACAAACAGCAATAAAAACAGGGTTAGGAGAAAAGATGTTTGTTACAAAATTATATGTTCTGAAAAAAAGACTGTCCCCTTTAGTATAAGCACAAGCTATAGAATTGCTGCTCAACGTTGCAGATACTATTGCGCCATTAGATCCCGCGTTAGGCAGTGTGGCAAATGTAATTGAACCTGCCCAAAGCTGTACGTCTGATCCTGCGTACGCACCTCCGTTTACCAAACCCCTGCCTGTAATTGTGACCGTTCTGATACCCCAAAGCATAACTGGTAAGATTTCAGGATATGCGCTATATGCATTAAGGATAATTATTGGATCAACACACCAGGTGACTCCTCCGTTATAGGAAACCTGGTAGAGAGATCTACGTGCCGTACTAAGCTGGGCATTCAAAGAATCTGTATAATCGCAGGAAACAACAACTGTATCTCCCAGAACAATCAGTTTCCTGATATTATTTCCATTGGTTACATAATCGTAAAACTGAGTCAAGCCCGGTACTGAGCCAAGAGTATCTATTGCGGCCGTGTTTTCAAACTGAACAGTTTTATTCAGTTTATTAGAGATAAGAACTTCATCATTTTGAATAATTGGATTTTGACGACCGGACAGTTTTGATTGTGCAGATAATACCCCTGTAATTAATAATGCAGATAATAAAAATGTAAGAATTCTCATATGACCTCCTTGATTCTCTGTAAAGTTAAAAAAGCAATTTTGTATATATAAATATACTTAACAATTTAAGGAAATGGCATTCCAATTCCGATATGGTAATTGTATGTAGTTACAATTCTAAGCTCAAAAAACTAAATCTTATCAAATTTTGCTGTAAAGTGCCTCAGGAATTCAGGTTCCTCTGTTATCTTAAGTCCTTTAACTGTTTCTTTACCGGATAGGAGTAACTCAAATACTTCGATCACATATTCAATATGGCTTTGCGTATAAACTCTGCGCGGAATTGCAAGCCTTACAAGCTCATTTGGCGCAGGGATAAGTTTACCATCTTTATCGTATTTGCCGAACATAACTGAGCCTATTTCAACCGAGCGGATGCCGCCCTTTGTGTATAGCTCACACACCAAAGCCTGCCCCGGGTATTCTTCCACTGGGATGTGCGGGTAAAAAGCTTTCGCGTCTATATAAACAGCGTGTCCGCCGATGGGATATATAAGCGGCACACCCATTTTATATAATTTCTCGCCAAGATAAGCCGTGCTGCGTATTCTGTACTTTAAGTAATCCGGTTCAAACACTTCTTCGAGTCCGACTGCGATTGCTTCCATGCTTCTGCCTGAAAGTCCCCCGTAGGTTGCAAATCCTTCCGTGATTATTAAAAGATTTGTGCATGCATCTGCCAAAGCCTTATCTTTTACTGCCAGGAATCCGCCCATATTAACCAGGCCGTCCTTTTTCGCGCTCATTACACATCCGTCTGCAAGCGCGAACATTTCCTGTGCGATCTGCTTATAAGTTTTATTTTCGTAAGCGGCTTCGCGGTGTTTAACATAGTATGAATTTTCTGCAATACGGCAGCAATCCAAAAAATACTTAACTTTGTATTTACTGCAAACATTCTTTACATCTATTGCATTTTGCATGCTGACGGGCTGTCCTCCGCCGCTGTTATTTGTGACTGTCAGGATCACGCCGCCAATATTTTCCCCGCCGTATTTGATAATATGTTCTTCAAGAGCCTTTATGTCCATGTTACCTTTAAAAGGCCTATCGAGCATTGGATGTTTAGCTTCTTCAACGGGAATATCAAAAGCCTCTGCGCCGGAAAATTCTATGTTAGCCCTTGTTGTATCAAAATGAGTATTGCTCAAGAACACTTTTCCTTTGCCGCCTAGGTACCCGTATAAAATTCTCTCTGCAGCCCTGCCCTGGTGAGTTGGCAGAATGTACTCGTAACCCGTAAGATCTTTTATCACGGCTTCCATCTTTAGCCAGCTTCTGGAACCTGCATAGGCTTCATCACCTTCCATCATTGCCGCCCATTGCCTTGAGCTCATTGCAGAGGTACCGCTATCGGTCAAAAGGTCAATCAGCACATGCTCGCTTTTCAGCATGAACGGATTATAGTGCGCAGCTTTTAAATACCCGATTCGTTCTTCTTCTGTGGTTACGCTTAGAGGTTCGATTTCTTTTATCTTAAAGGGTTCAATTATGGTTTTAAATTGCATAGTATTAGTTTATAACTTATATAATTATACAAAATTAGTCATAATAATCCCCTTAAATTATGATATTTATCATATAGGAGGTGTCGGTGGAAATGCTTGAAATTGGGTGAAAATGATGTTTCAGGGTTAAATTATTCCGGTTTTATCCATAAGACCCATATTGATCTCATGGCCGCCCTCAAAGGTTATTAGTTTAGTTTTAATATCTGCAGAACTCAGAAGTTCAACCTGTTTAGGAGCAAAATCTTCTTTGTAGTACGGATCATTTTTTCCAAACACCTGAAATATTTTTATATCTTTGAATTTAGGGTAAGCGGAATAATCAATATCATGTGCAAGGCTTCCGCACCAAAAAACAGCTTTATCCAGCTTTGCTTTTCCAAGGGCAATCCACCTCGAAAGTGTTGCCGCACCCTGTGAAAAACCCAGAGCATTAAATTTTAGCGGATATTTTTTCGAAAGGGGTTCGATCTCTTTTGAAAAAAGTTTATCAAGATAGTTGACATAATCATTAATGTCGCTCGTTCTATCTTCTTTAGTCATCCATGAGGCTCCAACATCGCCGAAATCTCCTTTAACATATAGTCTCATTAAACCTTCCGGTGCGATAACGAAAGAGCCTTTTTCAGTCAGTCCTTCAAAACCCCTGATAAAATTTCCGGCAAGCTGCCTATGGCCGTGGATGACAATCCATATATCATGGGTATCTTCATTAACTTCACCAAGAGTGTAATACCTTGCAGTACGAGTTACTGAGATGTGGTGTTCAGCCGGCATCTTTGCTGTTGTATGCAATAACAAATCTGATTACTGC
Organism: Ignavibacteria bacterium; assembly: GCA_030835005.1. Taxonomy (GTDB): domain Bacteria; phylum Bacteroidota; class Ignavibacteria; order Tepidaquicellales; family OLB5; genus OLB5. The sequence continues at coordinate 5,527 of JAUQWT010000211.1, forward strand.
GTAAACAATAAATAACAAAAATACTGCTGCTAGTATATATATTATTAATTCCAAATTAGCACCTATTTTGCTGCCAAAATTTTTCCGCTTACTTCCCCGAATCCTACTCTATAACCATCTCCCTGACAATATCCGCTTATAGTCAATGTATCTCCGTCATTCAGGAATTTTCTTTCTTCTCCGCCCGGCAATTTAATGGGTTTCTCTCCGCGCCATGTGAGTTCAAGCATAGAGCCGTACGAATTTTCCTCTGGTCCGCTTATCGTTCCCGAGGCCATCATATCTCCAGACTTTGTATTGCAGCCGTTCACCGTATGGTGTGCTAACTGCTGTTCTACATTCCAATAAAGATACTTGAAGTTAGAACGGGAAATTCTTAGAGCTTCCTTTTCACTTTCAGTTTTAAGCATAACATCAAGTGTTATATCAAATGTTTCATTCTTTGTCCTTAAATATGGAAGTGGTTCAGGATCCTGTACAGGGCCATTGACCCTGAAAGGCTCAAGCGCATCCATTGTTACCACCCAAGGAGAAATAGATGTTGCAAAATTTTTTGCCAAAAAAGGTCCCAGCGGCTGGTATTCCCATGTTTGTATATCCCTTGCACTCCAGTCATTCACAAGCACCATTCCGAAAATATGGTCATAAGTCTTTTCTATTGCAATGGGCTCACCTAACTGATTTCCCTTTCCTATAAAAAAGCCCATTTCCAGCTCAAAATCAAGCAGCTTTGTCGCGCCGAATATGGGAAATTCTGAATCGGCCGGCTTAGTTTGTCCCTTGGGTCTGACTATATTAGTACCTGAAACCACAATTGAGCTTGCCCTTCCGTGATAAGCGATCGGGATATGAAGCCAGTTAGGCATCAGGGCGTTATCTTTTCCGCGGAACATTGTACCGACATTTGTTGCATGCTCTTTTGAAGAATAAAAATCAGTATAATCTCCAATTTCCACAGGCATGCACATAATAGTGTCCTTCATGGGTATCAGGGCAATTTTCTGCAGGTCAACATCATCACGCAGCAGCGGGTTCCCGTCACTCAACGCTATCTGTATAATAGTTCTTACCTGTTTCCATGCTTCTCTGCCGCACTCCATGAAAGCATTAAGGCTGCTCTTTCCGAAGACTTTCTTAGAACCAATAAATGTACGCTGAAAAAAACCTTTGTCTTCAAGGATAGATAGATCCAGAACATAATCTCCAATAGCAACTCCTACTACCGGCAGACTGCCTACTTTCAGCTTAAATATTCCGTAAGGCAGGTTTTGAATTGAAAAATGAGAGTCGGGCTTTACTTCCAAAAAAGATTTTAACATTTTAATTTTTTGATTATAAAAATTCCATTGTTTTAAGGTCGTCGAGCGGTTCATCAAAACTGCAGCTGCCATAACTCAGAATAAATTTCTCGCGTGCCTCAGCTATTTCTTCATTTGTCACTTCTATTTCCTTATATTCAAAACCGCTCTCTTTAAATATAAACTCGTATGGATCTTCATCATTTAATATCTCTAAGAGCTCTTCTTCATCAAAATTATTTGTATAAGCCAGTATTGCAGCTCCGAACACATTAAAGAATCCGTGCATGTAAGAAGATACTCCATCATTAAAATGCCTGATCGGATGATGAAGCCCCGCAGTGCATTTCATAGGGACATCAAATTCACAGCATGTCATAATGGCAAATGCAATTTGTTCAGGTGAGGGGAAACTTGAGGGTTCTGTACCACCGGTGCGGATCTTAAATCCGCAGCTGCTATCCAAACCGGCAATAGATTCAACTACTCTGATAATCCTGGCTTCATGATCCTCATTTAGATTTGCCTCAAAGAAAATCGGTTTGTTCTTCCCAAATGTTTTTTCCATCCTGTCATACACAGAGGTCATTATATCAGGCATAACTTCAATACGGTCGGGCATGAACAATTCTTTTGGAAGCCTGAGTTCAATGGCATCAATGGATGCTATCTCATCAAATCTGTTTTTGAAGCCGCTGATGAGCTCTATATCATTTAAGAAATTGCTGTCAAATTCAGATAGTGTATCTCCGCTTGATCCAAGAATTGAAAATGGAATACAGCCGTCAATAGTCATTCCGTTCATTATTTTTTCTAGATCCGGGAGTCTCTTGGCAGGAATGATGAACTTATTCAGCATCCATTTAAACTCGCCCTGGGAATAGAAAACAAAATTATGGAATGCCTGAGCAAGCTCAAGGCTTGCCGGAGGGAAAAGCCCTGCATAGTCGATTATCTTATTGGTAAAGGTTTTTAAGCCCGTTACAGGTTTTGTGTGATTGGTGGTCATTTAAATCCAATCTTTTCAGGAAAATATTGATAGTTTAGAGAAATAGTAGTGCAAACATAACCAATATTAAAGTTAAAAAAAATTGAGTTAATTTTCACTCAATCAAGAAAATTGTTTTTGAGTGTTTTATATCTTTTCATAAAAGATTATCTTGGCATCATAATGATTCATTATTGTAAAACTTGATTCATACTCTAAGAAATCTTGATTAACTTTTGAAGATCGAATGAAAATTCTCAGGAACAGTTTATTCTCTTTAGGGATACCGGTGCTTTACGGTTTTTTGCTAAGGGCGTTCTTTTTGGATGACCTTTTTTCGCTTGCTGCGGGAATTGCATCATTCGCATTTATTGTACTGGGACCTATGTGTATCGGGGCATTAACCGCTGCGCTCGCACCAAAGAATTGGTCACTGAATATATGGTACAGTTTATTTGCACCCTGGGCCGTGATAATTGTTTTTCTTGGATTAACTTTTGTGCTGAGGTTCGAAGGTGCAATATGCCTTGTAATGGCCTTGCCTGTGTTTCTTCTATGCGCAAGTATAGGCGGATTTATAATATGGATCATTAGAAGGAACAGGCTTAATAATAAGGTAAATGTTATCGCAGCAGTAGTCATTCCGTTCCTGGTATCGCCAGTAGAAAGATCAATAGATCTTAAGCCTCAAAATTACGAAGCATACACAACAATAATCATTGAAGCGCCAAAGGAAAAGATTTGGGAAAACGTAGTAAGGGTAAAAGAGATAAAAGAGAATGAGGATAACGGAAAGCTTTCAAAGTATATGGGATTCCCCCGGCCGATTAAAGCAGAGCTGGATACACTTTCAATTGGAGGAAAGAGAAGAGCTATTTTTGATAAGGGGCTCGTTTTTGATGAAACTGTCCTGATGTATGAGCATGACAAGAAGATGAATTTCAGCATAACTCCGTTAACAGAAGAGATTCCGCCAACCACTCTTGATGAACATGTAACTGTTGGCGGCAAATATTTTACCGTGCTGGATGGAACATACGAAATTGAGCCGTTTTCACCCGGAAAGTACAAACTTATTTTGTACAGCCATTTCAAGCTCACTACATCATTTAATTTCTACTCTGGTTTGTGGGCTGAGCTGATAATGAAAGATATCCAGAATAATATTCTCCAAATCATAAAGAAAAGAAGTGAACATTAGACCCGGCACACAAACGTGTAAATGCGGCAATTCAAAAAATAAACCGTTTTGTGATGGTTCTAACCTAAGTGCAGGAACTAAAGGATGAGCAGAAATCATTCATACGATACTCTCAGCGAAGCTTTGAATGATCTTGCCAAGCGTGGATTTACGAAAAATTTCAATATCCAGAGTGATTGCATTGAATGCAAAGAAATTGAACTGAAACTGCATCCGGATGATTTTGAAATTGTTGAAGTGTACAGGTTTGAAGGCAATTCAAACCCGGGGGACGAAGAAGTTGTTTATGCAATTGAGTCTAAAGGTCGAGTTAAGGGCGTATTTGTAACTGCATACGGGATTTACAGCGATGAACTATCAAATGAACTGATACAGAAACTTAAAATTGAAAGATGATTTACTGCTCATTACATTTATGAGACCTGAAACAATATCATTAAAAGATGCCCGCTACTTAGCCCTTCACAATCAATTCCTTCTGGATACTCATGTTCATAATTCCAAAAAGGATTTGCTCAAAATAATTGAGAGTATTGGATATGTACAAATTGATACTATCTCAATAATAGAGCGGGCTCACAAACATGTCTTATGGACAAGATTCCCAGGTTACAAAAATGAAATGCTAGACCGGCTGATTGACATTGATAAAAAAGTATTTGAATTTTGGGATCATGCAGCATCATATTTGCCTATGAAAAATTACAGGTTCACCTTGCCCAGGAAACAAATGTACGAGCGAAAATACGGGCACTGGGGCGATAAGAATAAGAAGCTTTTGAAGTATATAGTTGATAGAATTACTGCTGAAGGACCGCTGCAGTCCAGAAATTTTGAGGATCCTGCAAAAAGGGGCATGTGGTGGGACTGGAAACCCGCAAAAGACGGACTGGAGTATCTTTTTCACACCGGCAAGCTTGCAGTAAGGGCAAGAAAGAATTTCCAAAAGGTTTACGATCTTACTGAAAGAATAATTCCTTCAGATATCAACCATACTTTTCCTGCAGAAGAAGAGCATTCTGAACATTTAATAATGAATTCCATTAATGCAAACGGCTTTGCTTCTGAAAAAGAGATGACTTACTTAAGATATCATAACAAATCAGCTACTTCCGCAGCATTGACCAGGCTGCTGAAGGACAACAGAATTGTTCCGTTGAAAATTGCAGGGCTTGAAGAAGAACTCTACTACACAACAAAAAAGAACTTAAAGCAGTTAAGAAATAAGAAAGATGTAAAGGATATACATATACTCTCACCGTTTGATAATCTTGTAATTCAAAGGAAACGTTTAAAGGCTCTGTTTAATTTTGATTATGTAATAGAGTGTTATGTTCCGGCTCCAAAACGGAAATTCGGATACTTTTGCATGCCGGTTCTCTTTGGTGATGTAATCGCAGGAAGAATTGATGCAAAAGCAGTTAGAAAAGAGAATACTCTTAAAGTAATTAATATTTTTTATGAAACCGGATTTAAACGAGGCAAACAGTTTGAAACAGAACTCAGAAATAAGCTGCATGAACTTGCTCTTTTTTCCGGCTGCAGTGAAATTTCGGGCATGTAATTAATCTTTATTTCTTTTGAGAATTTGAGTACTTTTACAACTTAATACCCTATAGTTACATAATTTTACAAGGGATTGAATCATAACATATTATCTTTGTGTTATATTAATGAAGCTATTGGTGACATTTTTTTGCTTAAAGTAATCATACAGATAAGATGATAATTTTGAAAACTTCGGTACTATTAATATTTTTTTGGTTAACCTTAATTTGCGGTTTATTAAATCCCTCGCTTAATGCTCAAACCAAAACAGGAGTAATTTCAGGTACTGTAATTGACAGATCAACTTCTGCTCCCATTGAGGGGGCTGATATTACCCTGCACAGATCAAAGGACTCCTCGGTTGTTAAAGGAACTAATACTTCATTGGACGGTTCATTTACTCTAAATGAAATACCAATCGGAAACTACTTTTTGCGTTCAAATTTAGTAGGATACAACTTTGCAGTAGTAAGCGGACTTTCTATTATAAATGATAATCAAAGCATAACTCTTCAGCCAATTAAGCTCGCAACCGGCACTACAACAACTGAAGAAATAGTAGTTGAAAGCGAAAAAAGCTTTATTGAATTTAAGCCGGACAAAAAAGTGTTCAATGTTTCAAAGAATTTGGTTAGCCAGGGCGGAATGTTGATTGATCTATTGAGAGAGATTCCAAGTGTAAATGTTGACCAGGACGGCAATGTTAGCCTTCGCGGCGGTGAGGGAGTTAGAATATTGATAGACGGCAGACCATTCGGACTTGAGGGACAGGGCAGAACTGCAATACTTGAGCAAACGCCGGCAAGTGATGTAGAAAGTGTTGAACTTATCACAAATCCTTCAGCAAAATATGAAGCTGAGGGCTCAACAGGCATAATTAATATTGTAATGAAGAAAAATCTTCAGCAGGGACTTGGATACACTGGTAACCTAGGCCTGAATCTTGGCACAGGGGATAAATACAGCGGCCAGTTCAGCCTTAGTCTCAAGAACGATAAATTGAATGTCTTCGGGAATTACAGCTACAATAACAGGAATATGACATCATCAGGATTCAGCAACAGGATATACTATAGTAACAGCTTGCTTAACAGTATTGATGAGAACAGCACTGGAAGAATGAGGGGCAAGTCTCATAACGTGAAGCTTGGAATGGATTATTTCATCAATAATAAAAACACACTTGGGTTTACGCTCAATTATAGGAAT
>JAUQWT010000212.1 GCA_030835005.1 Ignavibacteria bacterium
GGGTAATTAAAATTCTCGTCAAACAAAATCTGTCCTGAAGCTTTTTCAACAATCGCAAGCGAAAGTAATACCATAAAAAGAAGTAATAGTCTTCTCATTGTTTCGTCTCCTTTATTTTAATAAGATATGTTTTTTTGATTATTATACAAATATAAGGATTCAAATGTTAATTATCAGTAAGGAAAAAATAAAGTTTATGCTTACAAAAGTACCTGAATTAACATGATTTTGAGGCTTTTGAGCCGTAAATGGAATAAGTCATAAGCGGACCTATTGATCCAGCTGTTTTACCTTATCCTGATATTTCTGTATCAACACTTCGTAATCTTCGGTATAGTTTTCCTGCTGAATCTCAAGCGCATCCTGATTAACTCCGTTGATGATATTCGGTTTTGAAATAACAATTTCCGGAGGAGTGCTTCTGTCAAAATTCTTTCCAGGGCGCGACTCACGTTTTTGCTCAAAATCCTTTTCACGGGTTGAAAGCTGGAAGTCAAGCATTCTTGAAAGTATTTTCTCCTGCCGTTTCTTTGTTTCTGGTGTGATGTTGTTATTTTCAAGGTCTTTTATTATCTCGCTCATATCTTTTTGCACCTGGTCTAAATTACCAAGCAGTTTCTTGCCATCAATCTCCTGTTGTTTCTTGAATTCTTCGTCTAACTGCTGGACGCCTTGTTTAATCTGTTCTTGTTCTTGTGCAAGCTTCTGCATCTGTGCCATCTGTTCCTGGGTCATCTGCCCCTGGTTGCCGTTAGGCTGCATTCCCTGCATCTGCTGGTTTAATCCCTGCTGCCGCCCGATCATCTGCTGCAATTGCTGTAACAACTGCTGTAAGCTCATCGAAGGTTTATTGCCTTTGCCGCTCTTATTTCCATTCTTGCACATTTGCGCCATTTTTTCAGCGGCTTTATCAAGACTCTCCTTTGCATTTCCCTGTGATTTGTTCGCGCTCTTACCGTCTTTTTTTCCAAGCTGCTCGGAAGCTTTCTGCATTTCGTTGAAGGCATCACCTAAGTTTTTGCTCATCATGGGTGACATTCCCATCTGCTCGGCCATGCTCATCATTTCTTCGGTCAGATTAGAAAGCTGATTCTGAAGTTTATCCTGCTGCTGCTTATTCTCCTGGAACTCTTTGTTATCGCTGTCTTTGTCAAGTTCTTCGGACTTTTCCATCAGTTCGCCCTGCTTCTTAGACATTTCTCTTAGCCTGTCAAGAAACTCCTGCATCTTTGCCATCAGCTTCTGGTTTTCCTGCTCCAGCATATTGGCAAGCATTTCCTGCATCTGCTGATTAAGGTCATTAAGATCCTTTGAAATCTCTTCCTGGTTCTTTTGTGACTGGTCTTTATTGTTTTGCTGCAGGTTATCGCTTGATTTCTGCATTTTCTGCTCAAGCATTTTCTTCATCATTTCCTCAAGCATCTTCTGCATTTCCTTGGATAGCTGCTGGTCACCGTTTTTTTTCATGTTTTCCGAGAGCTCTTTCAGTTGCTTCTGGAAATCCTGCGTTTCGCTCTTAATATTATCCTGCTTTTTTGCAAGATCATTCATCTTGCTGTTATCATTTTTGTCGGATTTTTTTGTGTCTTCCTTAAGCGCATCCTGCTCCTTCGTTATGTCATCCAATTTTTGCGTAAGCTCGCCGAATTTCTGTTCGTTAAGTATTTTATTCAAAAGCTCCATAGTTTTTTCCAGCGATTTCTTGAAATTCTCTTCATCGAACTTGAAGTTCTTCATGGCTTCCTTAAGCTCGTCCTTATTCATATTCTTCAGTGCTTCCTGCAGTTTTTTCAGCGCTTCGCGCAGCTGCTCGGAATCTATCTTCTGGAACATTTTCTGCAGCTCCATGTATTTATCCAGTGTTTCTTTGGATATTTGGCTGTTATTCTGCATCTCTTTCATCAGGTCTTCAAGTTTCTGCTTTGTCGAATTCAGGCTGTTCTGCACATTATCCATCTTTTGCATCATTTCCTGATTTTTCTTCGGGTCATTTAATCCCAGCTCTTCGGGATTATTCTCCATCTTCTCTTTGATCTCATCAAGTTCCTCTTTCAGTTCCATCGCATCTTCAAATGCTGATTTAAGTGAATTTTCTATTTCTTCTTTAGTCTTTAAAGTCTTTTCCATTAATGCTTCAAGTGAAGGATATATAAGCCTACGGGATTCAGAGCGTGACATTTTCGGTCCGCTTACCGCATCGTTATCATAAACTTCAACAAAATACTCTACCTCATCTTCTGTTCCAAGGTTCAGTGAAGAAAGGCTCCACACATAAGGCACTTCCAACCCGGTTGCATCAAGGTTTTTTACAGGAATTTCAGCAAAGCGGTAATTCTCATCAGCGGGGCCGAATTTTGACTTCACAATTTTGTATCCAAGCCGCATTTTTGAAAATCCAAAATCATCGGTTACTTTTGATCTCACAAGCAATTCACTTTTTCCCTGAACATTTGTCTGTGAATTGTCCGGGTCAGTTATTGTGATCTTCGGATATTCGTCCGGGTACACTCTTACGGTGTATTCCTGCGGATTCACATTTGTCAGCTCTTTGCCGTTAAACTCTTTTATTACCCCAACTTTAAATGTACCGTTTGAGGATGCAACAAATGAACCTCGTGCTGTTTTACCGTTGAGTTCCATATTAACCGGCGCTGATGCTCCTGTGAACTGAAGCATTGAGCGACTCAGGTCGTCTGATGCTTCAAGCTCCACATATATTGTGCTTCCGGTAATTGTCGATATTTCGTTGCCTTCAATCGTTCGGGAAGGAAGTTTTGTGTAAGCAGGGGGATATACGGTTATCTTCACGCTTTTGATTACAGGCCTGTTAGTGATACTTATGTTATATGATGAACTTTTTATCCCTTTATACTCAAACCAGTAAACTGTATTCGAAGTAATGTTTGATAAATTTGTTTTGAATTCATTGAGGTTAAAGGCCTTGATCTTTTCTTCTGTGCCGGATATCTCCACTCCATCGGCAGTAATAAGTTTGGTGTTAAAAGTTATTTCGTCTGTATTATAAGCCGCATCATTGAATAATATCTTCGCATAAATCTCTGCGCTTTCTCCTTTTGCGATCTCTAAATTGCCGGGTTTGACCTCAAAAACTATGCCGAGGGAATTATCAATAAATGTAAAATTATAGTTCACAATTCTGCCTGCCGCACTGAGAAATGTCGAAGGGAAACTCATCATTAATGCCGAGAACAATATCAGCGATGATAAGAAAAGTAACACCAGTGAATTATTTCTCTTGAAGGATATGATCCCGGAAAAATTCAGCGGTCGTGCTCTTTCATTTACCTGGTTTATGGTTTCGGCAGCAAGATCTCTTGAAAAAATATGATCGTTGCGTGTTGTATAATCATACATCTGTATTGCGTTAAGCAGGTTATCCTTTATTTCAGGGTAGTGTCTGCCTATTCTTCCGGCATATTCATTGATCTTAGCTTTTTTGTGAAGTGAACTATATGATGAAAAGGCGGAAATGATTACTATAACTGCAGTTGCAAGGAAAGATGAGATAAATCCGAAGAACATCACTTTGCGAATGGCGGAACTAAATCCAAAGACTGCTTCAAGAGAAATGACAGAAAGCGCTATGATTAAGAACGCAGAAATTGTAAGAAGAGAATGCCTCAGTACTTTAAAAAGGACGTCTTTTTTGCCAACATCAGATATCCTTGTTAGAAAACTTCTGTACGTAAGCTCTAAACTGCTCATATTACTTTATTTAGAGGGCTGTAATTATGCGGTTTATGGATGGTTTCTTTACTATTTAAGCCTAATTATGCTAATATTGTTCCCAAATTGCAAGATAATTATGTAAACTTTCTGGTGAGTTTCAAACTCTAATACAGTTGTTGGCGAGAACACAACAACGGGATAAAGACTTAATTTCTGTCTGCAGCAAGCAGGCAATCCAAGAATATAGACTAATTATTCAGCACATACACAATAATATTCGTGCCCATCTTAAAAGCTTCTTCGCGCTTTTCGGGGGGATCTTCATGTTCCCGTGGTTCTGCCCAGCCGTCAGATACATTGGTCTCGTAAGTATAATAAACGCAGAGCCTGCCATTTAAATGATAGCCAAAGCCCTGCGGCGGTTTGCCGTCATGTTCGTGTATTTTTGGGAGTCCGTTTGGAAAGTTATATTGAGAGCTGTAGATCTTGTGGTTGAAGGGAAGCTCCTGCATCTGCTCGCCCGGAAAGATCTTCTCCATTTCCTTGCGGAAAGATTTATCCATTCCGTAATCATCATCGGCATACAAGAAGCCGCCTCGCTCTAAGTATGTCCTTAGTCTTTTTACTTCGCTATCGGAAAAAGTAATATTGCCGTGTCCTGTTATTAATATGAAAGGAAAATTGAATATATCATCAGAAGAAATATCAACAGAATAAAACTTTGATTCGTCGACATCTACTGTAGTGTTCTTCTTAAGGTAATCCATCATGTTAACTTCTGCTGAGGGATCGTTATACCAGTCACCGCCTCCGGAATACTTCAGTCTTACAATCTTAAATGAGGAAGACAACTTGTTGATGCCTTCATTTTGGGAGAACAAATTCAGAGAATCAGAACTCAAGAGAAACAGTAACAAAATGATCAGTTTTTTCATCATAGAAATATTAACACTTTTGTTATGATTAACAATTCCATCAGAGGGCAGAAGTAAATGCCAAAATTCGCTTTCAGCTTATCTTCTTCATCCTGATAGTTGAACGCGATAAAAAAAGCCCTCCGGCCTCTCCCCATGAATAATTATAACTTAGATCCCCATTTTCCCAGCTTTCAATTGAGATTTCTTCTCTGAATACATTATTATCTTCAGGATCGCCAAATCCAAAGATGAACAAAGAGCGCTTTCCAGAAATCTGGCGGTAACGTCTGAGGTCAAACCGGGCCATGGTGCCAATATTATTATTCAGGGTCCAAAGAGAAAGTTCATTTTGACTATCATAACATACTATAGTGTATTCTTCATTATATAAAACGGTGTCTTTGTTATAAAGAGTCGTTTCTTTATTGAATTCATCTCCATCAACACCAACAGCTTTATATTTCATAGAAACACCCCTGTTGTTAACTATTGGTTTCAGAACAAGTGTCCCCTGGAATTCCTTGTTCTCATGGTTTGTGCCACGCCCTAAATAAGTACCCTGGCACTTTACAAGAACTTTGATCAAATCCTCTTTCTTATGCTTCGATGGCAAACTTTATTATCCTTCTTTAATTAATTTTATTACCTGTTTTCCCACTCTGATCTCAGCATTGAATAGATCTTCAAGTCATGGTATTCACCTTTGGCAAATAGTTTCTGCCTTAAAATCCCTTCAAACTTAAGACCGCATTTCTGCATCACTTTTTCAGAAGCGCTGTTCGGGAGCATGCAAGTAGCTTCAACTCTTTTTAATCCCATATTCTCAAATCCAAAATTGATCACCTCTGCAAATGCTTCTGTAGTAAAACCCTGATTCCAGAATTCCTTTGCCAGGGCATAGCCAACCTCTGCATAACCGTGCTGCACATTCCACACATGGAAACCTATAGTACCTATGAGTTTACCCAGTGACTTATGAACAATACCCCACGGTGCGGGGAATCCATCTTCATATTGCTTTGTCACAAACCTTAAGAAATGGACAGAGTCTGAAATATTCCTGTGATATTCCCACATTACATGCGAAGCAACTTCGGGAACGGATGCATACTCAAAAATGTCTCCGGCGTCCCTCATAGAAAGTTTTCTTAACCTAAGCCTCTGGGTTTCGATAACCGGAAGAGATCGAAATATATCGTAAGCTTTTTCGCGGTTTATCATAAATTCAGAAAGTGAATGTTAAAAATATCTAAAATAGATTAAATAGGATAGGATATTAATTCTGCTATTGCCATAGTTGTCTGCGTTTGGCAGATATGAAGATGATCTTTGGTTTTGATTGGATTGTAATTTGAAACAGATATATGTAATTTTGATTTCCAAATCGAACTGAAATGACTGAAAAATACAAAAAAATAAAGAAAATCTACGAAGGAAAGGCAAAGAAACTTTATACCATTAAGGGAAGGCCGGACCTGCTTTTACAGGAATTCAAAGATGATGCGACGGCGTTTAATGCTCAAAAACGCGGGAAAATTCTCAATAAGGGGATAATTAATTGTGAACTTACAACATTCATTTTCAATCATCTTTCAAAAAGGGGTATTAAGACGCATTTTGTCAGGCAGATCTCGCCAAATGAGATGATAATAAAGAGGCTTAAGATAGTTCCAATTGAAGTTGTGGTGAGAAATATTGCAGCTGGCAGCTTGTTAAAGAAAACCCGGTTTAAAGAAGGACACAAACTGGCAAAACCAATTGTTGAATTTTACTATAAAGATGATGCCCTTGGTGACCCGATGATCAGCGACTCACATGCGCTTGCAATGAAGATCGCTACAGTCAGCGATCTGAAAACACTCAAACAGATGGCAGAAAAGATTAACAGTATACTCAAACCGTTTTTCCTTAGGAGGAAATTGAAGCTGGTTGATTTTAAACTTGAGTTTGGCAAAGATAAAAACGGAAAAGGAAGAATCATGCTTGGTGACGAGATCACACCTGATACTTGCAGGCTATGGGATGCGAAGACAAATAGAAAGCTTGATAAAGACCGTTTCAGATTCGATCTGGGAGGCGTAAACGAAGCTTATGCAGAAGTCAGAAAAAGAATAACAGGCAGGAAATAGTTGAGACTTACAATATACGGCAGAAGTGTTATCCTGAAGGCACTATTGATAACTCTGTTTTTGGATATTATAGCATTACTTATACCCAACGAGATCGCAAAATTAGTTCTGCTTGCTTTCTCAGTTCTGCTTATATCTTTTACGTTGTATTTCTTCCGCGATCCGCTGAGACAAGTTCCGCAAGATCTCAAGGAAGGTGAGATCCTATCCCCGGCAGACGGCAAAGTTATGTTGGTAGAAGAGATTGAAGAAAACGAATTCTTGAGATCAAAAGCAAAAGTCATCGGGATTTTTCTTTCTCCTCTTAATGTTCACGTTAACAGAATACCGGTTTCGGGTAAAGTACAATTTTTCAGGTACATCAAGGGAGAATTTATTGCAGCTTATGATCATAACTCAGCCCTAAAAAACGAGAGAACAGAAATAGGAATTCAGTCCGGGAAATTCAAAGTGCTGTTCAAGCAGATAGCCGGTTTTGTTGCCAGGCGGATTGTATGTGAGCTCAGGATAGGAGATACGGTGAAGATCGGTGATAAATTCGGAATGATAAAATTCGGCTCAAGGACGGATGTCATTTTACCTCCTAATAGCGAGATCAAAGTGAAGATAGGAGAAAGAGTAACTGGCGGCAAAACAATACTCGCGGAGGTGAAAGTTTAGTATGAGAAACCGCATGGGATTCATACCAAGCTTGTTTACAGTCCTAAACCTTTTCTGCGGTTTTATGTCAGTCATTCATGCAGATGCCGGGAATATTCCGCAAGCGTGTTTGTTCATTCTTTATGCGGGATTGTTTGACATGTTTGATGGCGTTGTTGCGCGTTTTACCGGTACATCGTCAAAATTCGGGGTAGAACTTGATTCGCTTTCTGATCTGGTATCATTTGGAGTTGCTCCATCGTTCATTCTTTACAAAGCTTTTTTCATCTCGCTCGACGGACTTGGAATTGCGATTGCAGCGCTGATAATGATTTTCGGAGCACTTAGGCTTGCAAGATTTAATGCCAACTTGATAGGTTTTGACAAGAATTTTTTCCTTGGCGTTCCAATTCCAATCCCGGCTGTGACGGTATCGTCGTTTTTCCTTTTCTACTTTAATAAAAACTTCTCGGCCGGAGTAAGTGAAATATTTGTTTATTCACTTGCTATCGGGCTGCCGCTTCTGATGGTAAGTACTTTTAAGTATGATACTACTCCAAAGGTCTCAAAAAGGGAATTAAGAGAGCATCCTGTTAAGTCAGTTATTGTGATCTTATCAATAATCCTCGTCCTTGTAACCAGAGGCGAAGGATTGTTTGCATTCTGCCTGTTCTATTTAAGTACCGGAATATTCAGAAGCACAAAAAATCAGCTGAAGAAGTTACTTGCAGGAAAGAAACATTTAACTGAAGAAGAAACTGAAGAGAGCTTAAAACTAAAATCCCTTAATTGATAATTTCCTTTAAAGTATCAACCAAAATATCAACATCATTTGCTTCATTAAACCTCCCAAACGAAATACGAAGGCTTGCTTTTGCCATGTTATCATCATATCCAATTGCTTTGAGTACATGCGAAGGCTGAATAGAACCAGATGTGCATGCAGAACCTGAAGATACTGCTATACCTTTCAAATCTATCTTTATCAACAGAGTTTCCGGATCAAAATTAACTTTAGCACTATCAAATGAAATATTTACAATATTATCTAAAGAGTTGCTTTCACTTGCTTCATTAATGATGACTTTGTCTCCAAAATTGTCTCTTAAAAGACCAATAAGTTTTTGCTTCAGCAATTTGTATTTCTCAATATCTGAAGACATATCAGTTCCCAGTATCTCGATAGCTTTTTTAAATCCCGAAATTGCGGCAATATTCTCTGTTCCGCCGCGCCTGTCACGCTCCTGCTTGCCGCCGTGAATGAATTTATCTATGAGTGTATCACGCCTGATATAAAGTGCGCCAATTCCTTTGGGTCCGTATATTTTGTGTGCAGAGAGTGTTGCAGTATTGCAGTTCAATTCACAAACATCAAATGAAGTTTTGCCAATGCTCTGAACTGAATCCGTATGAAGTAAAATGCCTCTATTATTTGTTAGCTCAGAAATTCCTGTTAAATCATTTATTATGCCAAGCTCGTTATTTGAGTGCATTACAGAAACAAGGAAAGTTTCTTCAGTAAGTGAATTCTTCAGATCATCCAAGCTGATCTCTCCGAATTTATTTGTATTGAGGTAAGTAATACTAAAACCAAAGCGATTTCTCAGATACTCAAGAGTATCTATGACTGCAGAGTGCTCGATTGCATCTGAAATTATGTGGTTTTTCCTGCCCAAGTGTGCAAATGCTATTCCTTTTAGTGCAAAGTTATTCGATTCTGTTCCTCCCGATGTAAAATGGATCTCAGCAGGCTTCGCGCCAATGAATTCAGCAACAGCATCCCTTGCATCTTCAAGCAGTACTTTTGCTTCTCGCCCGAAGCTATGAACTGAAGATGCATTACCAAAACTACTTTTATAATAGGGGAGCATAGCTTCAAGAACACGCTCATCCAAGGGAGTAGTTGCTGCATTATCCAGATATATCTTTTTCATTTTGGTAACTTACTTCAAAATATGAGGGGTTTCAATTCAATTAGAATTTCGTTTGCATGTGCGAAAATATACTGCCTAACAAAGGGTTGTAATCTCTAATAAAGTTTTGAATCGGAATCTCAACTGCACGGAAAAAGTGTGATTTTTAAATTATCTTTACATAATGCTTTATAAAAAGATAATTCGTCCGCTTCTTTTCGATTACGACCCGGAGAAAATTCATAATTTCACCATAAAGATACTGTCGGGGGGAATTGCGCCCGGTATACTTCGGCAGTTTCTGAAGTTTGAGGATAGCAAGTTGAACATAAAAGTTGGTAAACTCACATTCCGTAATCCTATAGGACTTGCAGCCGGTATGGACAAAAATTGCACGTCTATGAATGGATGGGACGCGATGGGGTTCGGATTTGCAGAAGCAGGAACGGTTACACCCTTACCGCAGGAAGGGAACGAAAAGCCGCGCATGTTCCGCCTGCCGGAATTTGGCGGAATTATAAACAGGCTTGGATTCAATAACTGCGGCGCTGATGAATTTGAAGAAAACCTGAAACAGACAAAGGAAAACCTGCCTAAAGATTTTATTGTTGGAGTAAATATTGGGAAGAATAAACGAACAGAGCTTGATGATGCCTACCAGGATTATAAATTTTCATTCGAAAAATGCTTTGAGCATGCCGATTACTTCGCTATAAATGTAAGTTCACCAAACACTGAAGGACTCAGACAACTTCAGCAAAAGAAATTCCTGGATGAGATATTAAGATCATTACAGGGTCTAAATAAAGAGCTTGATGACACATATTCAGATCCGAAGAAGGATATTTTTTTAAAGATCGCGCCTGATCTGACTGAGACCGAGCTTGATGACATTATCCAAGTTTCGATTGATAATAATATTACCGGAATTATTGCAACCAATACTACTATATCCAGAGCAACTCTTCCTGAGGGAAATTATGAGAGCGGGGGATTAAGCGGTAAGCCGCTTGAACCAATAGCTAACTCAGTAATCAAATATGTCAAAAAACACGCGGGAGAAAAACTGGCAGTAATAGCGTGCGGCGGAATATCTTCTTATGAGGATGTAAAAGAGAAACTCGATATGGGTGCATCACTTGTGCAGATCTATACCGGACTGATATATGAGGGGCCGGGTTTGATTAAAGAGATAAAAAAGAATTTGATCAGGAATCAATCTTTACGATAATTTTTGCAGATCAATCCTGCAGCAATAAAAATTATTCCAAGAGATCCATATAAGTACTGAAGCACTGAATTCACTGGTATTATCAGAAATTCTACAATGACCCAAATGCATAACATAATTCCCTCGCATACAACCATTAACCACCCAAAACTTCTGTTCAACAGGATTACTATTCCGGTGAACAAACTGAAAATTGCTATCAGGATAGTAAGAGAGAGTCCGGGTACAAGGTAATTCTGAAATATTGTTCTATTGATCCACTCAATAGGCAATCCTATTGAACTGCCTGAAGGGTCAAGTGTAAGATGCAGGCCGCCAAAAAGTGCTGAAATGAAATTGAAAAAAAGTAAGAATATTAACGAAACTCTGAGTGTTTTCACCACGATTCTTTGGTTTCTTCTGGGAATGCTTCTCGAAAATACAAAGCTTTTTGAAACTAAAGAATGACCTGCATCACTGTTTTCTATCTTGTCAAACAGTACGCATTTCCGTCCGTACTTGTAAACACGATCAAATCCCCGGAAATTATGGGAGTTGAAAATACCGCCCCGAGTTTGTGCAGTGCTTTTATATAGCCCTCTGGTGAGCCAACTATGGTATAAAAATCATTTTTTACGATGTTATTTTCATCTTTAAAATACTCAGAGTGATATTTATCATATCCACTGGTATTAAATGACCATTTTATTTCACCGCTCAGCCGTTCCATGCCGATGAGCTTTCCCATCAAAGTGCCAAAGTAGAGCATGTTTTGCGTAAACACTGCTCCGCCAAATATGTTAAACTTTACATTTGTCTTCCAGTATTCTTTTCCTGTTTTAGTATCAAGAGCAAGCATTAAGTCATCGTCAGATGTTCCCGTGTATAATACAGTATCCTTAACTGTCAGAGCCAAAGCCCAGCCAAGCGGGAATTGCCTGTTCCAGTGGCAGTATCCTTTTTCGGCATCTATAGCGTATAAATTGTAATCTCTGCTTCCAATGAAAACAAGCCCATCACCGGCAACAGGAGATCCCTGCATTTCACCCAAAGGGAAAAACCTATGGCCAACCGATTTGAATTTCCATACCAATCTGCCATCTTTTAGATCCAGAGCATACAAGTTGCCATCAAAGGAACCGGCATAAAGCTTGCCGTTATATATACATGGCTTCGAGTGAACTACTTCTCCTGTTTTGTAACTCCATGCTTTTTCACCGCTTGCTGCATTTAAAGCATAGATATTCCCATCTCCTGAGCCGAAATAAATTAAACCGTCTGCAAAGACAGGGGAGCTGTGGTAATAGTCAGCATAACTATAGAGTTTGTATAATGTCTCTCCCATGGTTTGGAACTGCCAGTTAACTTTGCCCGTGTTCTTATCCAGCGAATATGTAATGCCGTCACCTCCTGCAAAGTAAACGGAATTTTCTTCAACAAGGGGAGATGATTTGACCTGGCCCTTAATGCTGAACTTCCATTTTTCATTACCTGAGGCTAGATCAACAGCGTACAGGGTGCTATCATTACTGCCGAAATAAACAATATTGCCCTCAATTATCGGAGAAGATACTATCGGAGCTCCCGAAGTGAATTTCCACTTGAGTGCTGGCTGCGTTGAGAAATCCTGTGCATAAAATGAAGCTGAAAGAACTATGTAAAGTAAATAGAGGGAGTGAAACACAATTGTTTTTTTCATATAAGCTGCGGAGAGTTGCTTAATGTTCTAGAATTATTTGTTTTTAGAAAATCAGAATTTGAAAGTGAGGAGCTTTTAGGATTTGTCGCTGAGAAATTAAGACCGCTTAAAACAAAAATAAGAGATAATACTCAATTGAACAAACCAAAAACACTTTGATATTCAATTTGAAAGCTTTATATCAATTAGATTCTTTATATCATTAACTGTCTTCTTATTTTTTACATAAATTATTATGCCGGTGCCTTCGCCATAGACTTTGGCACTTCTTATTATTGATTTCACATCAGCACTTATCTTTGATGAGAGTGCTTCCATTACAGCCTTTTTCCCTAAAACCATAGATATCCGGAAATTTCCATCAAGCGGCATAAAATAAATAATTACGCGCTTTTTGTCCATAACGCGGAAAGTCCAGCCGGATTTTTCACCTGAGTAATTCCAGGCTTCACGGGCATCGGGGTATTCTGAATAAATATGGCTCCTGATATCTGCCCAGTAATCATAAGTTTTTTTCAGGGCTTTCTTAAGCAAGGCCTGGTCAGGAATTTTATTCTTATCGGAAAATATACTTGTATCCATTTTATCCCTTTATATAGAATGATAATTATTTATTATTGTTTCCATAACAACTAAATTGCATTATGGAAATAAGCCTAATCGAATACTCCGAAGATAAGAAAAATGTTCTGATAGATTTATTGACAAGCGGAAGTTGGCCTTTTCACAGCACCCCCAAAATTACCAAAGAAAAGGTTGTTGAACAATTGCAAAACGGGTATTTTACGGGTGAAGGAAAGAGGACATTCATAATTTATGCTGACGGGAACGCAACAGGAGTGATCCGGCTGTTTGATCTTGGAAGCGGACCTGAAGACGATGAAACACCGTTATTTGATATTAAAATAAAAGAAAAAAAAAGAGGAATGGGTATTGGAAAGAAAGCTTTAACGTGGCTAACCGAGCTTGTATTTACAGAATATCCAAAGAAGACCCGCTTTGAAGCGACAACGCGTATTGATAACAAGGCAATGAGAAAAGTATTTGAAAGCTGCGGCTTTGTGAAAGAGGCGCATTACCGCCAGGCATGGCCGGATGAAGAAGGGAATAAACATGATTGCACGGGGTATTCTATTTTAAGGAATGACTGGCTGAACAAAATCAAAACAGAGGTTAATTGGAACAGCTAGGAATCTCATTTTAGATCCTTTCAAGATTTGTCCGGGTTAGTTCTGATACAACATTTCCTGTATTGCTTGTCGATGCCGGTTCAAACAGCATTACCGATACTTCTTCCGGTGCCACAGGACGGTGTTCAGTTCCCCTCGGCACAATCAGGAATTCACCCTTGTTCAATACAACGGTTTTATCTCTGAATTCCATGTTAAAGCTTCCACTGAGAACGTAGAACATCTCATCTTCATCATCATGCTTATGCCATACAAATTCACCTTTAAACTTCACAAGCTTCACTTGCTGCCCGTTAAGCTCTCCCGCAATTTTTGGATTCCAGTGATCGGCTATTAAAGAGAGTTTCTCGGAAACATTTATCTTGTCCATATTTTGACCATCTTTACTATAAGTACTTTTCTTTAATAATATTTGTATGATGCAAAATGTGTCCTATAAGAATATAGCCAACTGCCCGGGCTGAGATAGGGAATATTTGGCCATCCATTTCGGCCCTGGCGCATTTCATAGATTCAGACTCACTCAATGAAGCCAAAAGAGATGTAGTTGATTTTCGAACAGTCTTGAATTCGTCAATTAAGTCTTCCAAAGTCTTAATGGAAACGTCAACTGCAGCTGTGTATTCGTCCTGTTCCATATTTTGCAGAAGCGTTTTATTGTCACCCCTTGCTGCAACAAGCGCGCGGTAACACAATACTCTTTCAGTATCTATTATGTGCTGGAAGATCTGTTTCGGTGTCCATTTATCATCGGCATAGCGGAAATCCTCCTTTTTTACCACCGAGAACCTGAAAAAATGAACAGTACTTGCTGTGTTGTCTTTAAGCATTTGAAAAAAATCACCATCTTTTACCAGAGATATGTATCTCTCAAAAAACGGATTATACTCTTCTTTAGCCGGTTTTTGCATAAACTGTATTATTTGAATTTGTGGATCCTGCCTTTATCTTTAAGGAGTTTCTTAACCTCATTCCACTCGGGAAGTGCGCTAGTCCGGAAAGTATATGTTCTGACTTCACTTGCGATACTTCCTGTCTTCCTCATTGCTTCAAGATGCATGCCTGAGCGCACAAAACGATTGATATCTTCTTCGGATTCCCAAACTGAAAGAGTGTAATGATCGTATCCAAATCCGGTATTTTTCATTTTGATGAAGCCTTTCTCACTTTTGGCCTGATGCGAGATCTTCAATCCGAAAAGCGAGAGCCTGAAAAAATACCAAACACTTTTGAGCCTGATTGAAGTTATAGTTACCAGCAGCTGATCTTTCATATCTGTAAGCAATTTACAAAATGCTGAATTTTAAATCCATGAAAAACTGAACGGATTCACATTAAGAGTTTTTATTGTGGAGTTGGCGACAAACTGTGGCAATGAAAAACTATTGCACGATTCAGGAATTACCCGGTTATTGAATCATGAACTGAACATTTAAATACATCAATAAACCCCAGTTTCCTGTAAAATAAGTGAGCATAGGAATCTGTTGCTACTTGTAAAGTTATTGTATCAATCCCTGTTTTGCAGGCATCCTGCAGAGCATGCGACATAACTTTAGTACTGATTCCTTTTTTTCTGAATTCAGGAAGTGTAGCCACTGCATATATACCCGCGCAATTATCATGAATTACGCTTAGGCAAACTCCAACAGGTTTACCATTTTCGTATGCTGTGTAAAAGTGCTGGTTGTTATTATTCAAATTCCGCATGTTGAACGGTTTCATCCAGTTGTACCACTCGTCATATTCAGCATCTGTTGATGTAAACCCTCTTCCCTGCACAACGCTGAAGTCTTCAATATCTTCGGAACTCTCTGCTTTTTTTATACTGAAAGTCTCCACGGTTTTCCAATTCATTTCAAGTCCCGGAAGAGCCATATAAGTGATCTCAAACAATTTATCTCTATTGGTACTAAAAGTGTTTCTGCCAGATACCCAGTCCGGAACATACAGCCTGAATTCAGGCTCAATGGAGTCAATTACACTTTCAGCAAGCGGAAAAGCTATATTGAATGAGGGCTTATCGCTGATGATATACTCAATATCCCGGACAGTTTTTCTTTCCCCTCTGTGAGATGAAAGGAATTGCAGATGATTCTCCAGTAATTTTCGATTATCCATTTGCTTTTTTATGCTTTTCCCGATTTAAAATTTGAAGTCTTGTATTCCGGCTTATTTCAAAGCCTTTTTAAAACACAAACTGTTCTCAATATTCTGATACTGGCCGTAATTGGGAATTTTTTCGTATCCTGCCTTGCTGTAGAGCCTTATTGCTTCCGGCTGCTTTTTTCCTGTCTCTAAAATGCAATTATTGAAACCGCATTCTGCAGCCCATTTTTCAAGTTCATTCAAAACAGCAATTGCCAGGCCTAGTCCCCTTAGTTCAGGTTTTACGAACATTCTTTTGATCTCTGCCGTATCTGCAGAGTATTGCTTAAACGCACCACAACCTGCAGGGGTTTTATTCAGATACAAAATCACCGCATTTTTAATGTCTTCTAGACTGTTATACTTAGCGTAAAAACTATGTTCATCCCCGTCTCTGATTGCCAGTTCTTTATCCAGCAAGGCCGCTAATGATTTAAAATCATTGTTGGCTGAATCAGACCTGATTATTTTGATATCTTCCACTGTATTTATCGATCGGGATTTTCGCAGCTAAAGAGCATCAATTCTATTTTTTCTATTGGATGAAAAACAGTAATTGATTCTTTCATACCAATCTTCTTGAGAAGCTTAATTGAGCCGGAGTTATTGCTTTGGGTTATTGCTACTATCTTTCTAAAGTGAAGTACTGTAAATGAATAATTCAGCATTGCGGCTGCCACTTCATAAGCGTAACCGTTTTTCTCAAAATCAGGCAAAAGCGCAAAACCAAGATCAATATCGTCAAGCCAGTCGCGTTTGGCCAGTCCGCATATGCCAATTGGTGATTTCTTATCTTTCAATTGTATAACATAGAAGCCAAAACCATTTTCGATGTAGCTATTTTCAAAATTGTCTGTAATATACTTTACTGCTTCTTCACTTGTATTGATGTTGCGTCGGCCGATATATTTTAAATAACTTTCGGAGTTCAGAAGTTCAATAACAAAATCTGTGTCATCAATAGTAAATTCACGGAGGGCTAAGCGCGGAGTATTTAATAATATCAATTTGAATTATTATCTAAATGTACTTATCATGCACCAAATTTACAAATTGAAAATATATAAAACTATGTATGCTCCTGTACATTTATCTGAATTGATAGCCAGGGCAATAATGAAGAAAGTACTAACCTGTTTCTACCGAAAAATGAACAACTTGCTGACTATTGTATCTGTTTCTTTCTCAAACCAAAAAACAGTCCCGTTATTCCTATTGCCAAGCATACAGCAGACCAGAGAAAAATATTATATTGATCAACAACCAGTCTGTAAGCAAGCGTGAACAAAAACAGTGCTAGCCCTGTAACTTCCCAAACACTGCCGTTTTCCATGCGTTTTTGAGTTTGAATTACCGGAGTTCTGTTAAGAAGAATTTTCAATTCATCCCAATCCCATACAACAAGCATAATGTTAGCAAGCAGCATTAAGCCAGTAATGAAAGGCGTCCCCCTGAAATCATAAGATATAGTTATGACAAATACGCTAGAGACTATAGGCAGGAACATCAGCGCACCAAGCTTTGAATATCGCTGAGTCATAAGCAGCAGCCCCGCAATTAGCTGCCCAAGTCCAATGAACTTCCAGTACAGCCCGCTTTGATATAGTGTTTCAAACATATGCCAGGCGGAATTGATCGGTTCATTTTCTCCGCTCATTGTTGTAAAGCGGTTACCCTTAAGCTTAATTAGGCTGGCAAAGACAAATGCTCCGCCGATCAAATAGCGCGTGTATATTATGAGTAATTGAGGCAGAATTCTTTGTTTCAACTTAAGCATTATTTCAAATTAACTTCCTCATCAAGCAACCTATTCCACTCCGGGTGCCGTTTTATGTACGCGGCTACAAACGGGCATAATGGAATCAGTCTCAGTCCGCGCGATTCTATATTTTCAAGCGCAAGCTTAACTATCTTTCCGCCAATGCCTTTGCCTTCAAGTTCCTTTGGGACTTCGGTATGAGTAAGCAGTATCTTCTTATCCTTCAATATGTATTCGATCTTTGCCGTGTGTCCCTCAACTTCAAACTCAAATTGTTTCTTCTCAATATTGTCAGCTAAAAACATACTATTCTTCATGTTCCGGATGAGTAGTTTTTCTTTTGAATTCGATTAGAGTTTTCCCCGATCCTATGATCAGCTGTATTGCCCACCTGGTAATAACAGCAGAACTGATTATGCCGCTAATCGCGTCAAGTGAATACAGATCATAATACATCCCAACCGTTAATGCAATTATTGCCGTAACGCTGGTGAGCCCGTCTGCAAGCACGTGCAAGTAGGCTGAGCGTATGTTGTGGTCGCTATGAGCATGGTCATGGTGCAAAAACACAGCGCTTAGTACATTAACCACCAGTCCAATTATCGCAACAAAAATTGCCTCTGAAAATTTTATTGGCAGCGGATCAATGAGACGCTGAAATGATTCAATAGCCATAACAACTGCAATTATTTGCAGAATAATAGCGCTTGAAAATCCTGATAAAGCAAGCAGTTTATCCCTTTTAAAAGTGCACTTATCTGAATTCGAATACTTTCTCGCCAGAACGTAAGCCGCCCACGAGAGGCCCAACGCAAGCACATGGCTTGACATATGATAACCATCTGCAAGCAGAGCCATTGAGTTTGTCCAGTAGCCAAATGTAATTTCCAGCACCATTGTTGCTGAAGTAAGGATTACAACCAAACGCGTTTTACTTTCGTGAATTAAACTATGGTCATGGTTATGATTGTGGTCATGTTTATGAGTATGCGGGTGTTCATAATCGTGTTCATGCGTGTGATCATGATTTTCGGAACTATTGTGCTTGTGATCATGCATTGGATAAACGGGTTTTACAGGAAGTTATTTTGATTTATGGATATTGCAAATATACCCAATCGAATAAAACTTTTCTACGAAGTTCACATTGCTCCGGCAACTATTTCAGCAAGAATGACGGCAGCTGGGGGATTCTTTCGGAACCAAAGCTCAGGTTCAAACAGTTCAAGCTCAGAAAGTGAAAGCTCGCCGTTATTATCCCACATTACATCCACCCTTGCATAGGGAATCCCCGGGCAGGAACACTTAACCACTAATTCAGCGAACTCAATTTCTGCGGGTGCGGGGGAATAATCATGCACACTGCCGCCAAAATCATCCTGTACCCTGAAGTCACCCCCGTTCGCCTTCTTCAATACTGCATGTGTGAACTTCCCGCCGAAGACCATAAATGATACCTCGCCTCTGGCTGTAATGCTCGATTGATATTCCTGCACAAGCATTGATTTATCTTTGATAAGCTCTTTGAATATTTCTTCATGAGCCGGAACATCCTTTTCACTAATTCTGTATGTATGCCACGCGCCGCCGGATATTGCCGGTTTTAAAATGAATTCATTCCAGTTAAGCCCTTTTGTGATTTCGCTGAGTGTACGGGTATCTCCCGGCTCAATAAAAACTGTTGGCGGAATATTAATGCCCGCCTTCGGGAAATCAAGCATGTAATGCTTATCAATATTCTTGTTAATGACATCGATTGAATTTATGAATTTTGTAATTTTGCTTGTGCTCACCAGCCACACAGAGAACTCATCATAGCGGTTAAAGTAGTCCCAGGGTGTGCGGAATAATGCAAATTTTGTTTCGCTCCAGTCAAACCCCGGATTATCCCAGTTAGTGCGTATTACCTTCAGGCCATGTTTCTCCAGCGCTTCAGTGAGAAGTCTGTCGTCTTTTAAAATGTTTTGTTTGTACCAGTCACCATCATCCGCGCTTAGGAATTTAGAAGCAGTGATGAGCGTTACATCGTATTTGGGCATTTGTGGTTTTTGTTTATCATAATGGAACATTTTATCTTAAACATTTTGTGTATTTAAATATACTAATCTCCAAAATTTTTATCTATATAAAAGCCCATATAAAAACTATATTTGCAGTTCAATCAGACAAAATTAATGCATAAACCTAACAGACTCATAAACGAAAAATCGCCTTACCTCATTCAGCATGCGCATAACCCGGTGGATTGGTACGCGTGGGGGGATGAAGCCTTCGAAAAAGCGAAAAGTGAAGATAAGCCGATATTCCTTTCTATCGGGTACTCAACATGCTACTGGTGCCACGTAATGGAGCGCGAAGTATTTGAGGTCGAATCCATAGCAAAAGAAATGAACCGCATATTTGTGAATATTAAAGTTGATAGGGAAGAACGCCCCGATGTTGACCGCGTTTATATGTCAGCGCTGCAATCAATGACAGGCTCCGGCGGTTGGCCGATGTCAATGTTCTTGACAAGCGATCTAAAGCCCTTTTACGGTGCAACATACGTGCCGCCTACTTCAAAGTATGGTTTGCCCGGATTTGAAGACCTGATAAATCAGCTTGGCGAAGCGTGGAAAACACGCCGCGATGAAATAAATGAATCCGGAGAGAAGATACTCGAGCATATCCGCGAAGCATCACAAAATATTTCGGCTGCTGCAGAGCTGAACGAAGAAATGCTCCTCAAAGGTGCGCAGCAGTTTAAGAACGGCTTTGATGAAGAGTACGGTGGGTTCGGTGAAGCGCCAAAATTCCCAAGGCCGCCCGGATTGAACTTCCTGCTCAGGGCTTATTACCGTTTTGATGATAAGGAATCACTTCAAATGATAATCCGCACGCTGCTTCAAATGGCGCGGGGCGGAATGTATGACCATATCGGCGGGGGATTCCACCGCTACTCAGTTGACCGCTACTGGCGCGTGCCGCATTTTGAAAAAATGCTTTATGACCAGGCGCAGCTTGCCTTGAATTACATCGAAGCATTCCAGGTAACTGGTGATAAATATTTTGGTGATGTGGCAAAGGATGTTTTGGAATATGTTTCGCGAGCGTTAACAAGTCCCAATGGCGGCTTTTTCTCAGCCGAAGATGCAGAGTCAGCACTCAACGCCGCTGAACCAAAAGTTAAGGAAGAAGGCGCATTCTATGTATGGACAAGAAAAGAAATTGATGATTTGCTTGGCGCAGATTCCGAAATTTTCTGTTATCACTTTGGAATAAATGAATACGGCAATGCGCCGCAGGGGAGTGATCCGCACAGCGTTTTTGTGGAGAAGAATATTCTATACATTGCCCATTCCATTTCAGAGACATCGAACAAATTCGAAAAACCAACTGATGAAGTTGCGCGAATAATCGATGAAGGAAAAAAGATACTCTTTGATGTACGGGAAAAACGCCCGTTATGTCACTTAGATGATAAAATACTTACCAACTGGAACGGTTTAATGATCACTGCATTCGCAAAAGCCTCACAGGTGTTTAGTTCTGCCCCGTATCTTGAAAAAGCTAAGAACAGTGCAGAGTTCATATTGAATAATTTATTCAAGCAAGATCAGAACACACTTCTTCACAGATATAGAGATGGGGAATCAAAGATAGAGGGAACACTTGAAGACTATGCATTTTTTACTCAGGGATTGCTTGATCTGTATGAGGCCAGCTTTGATGAAAAATATCTTGATCACGCGATCAAACTTACGGGTACTATGATAAGTGATTTTTATGATAATGAAGCAGGGGGATTCTTTGATACTTCAGGCAAAGATAAAAGTATTCTTGTTAGAACTAAAGAAGATTATGACTCAGCAGAACCAACAGGAAATTCAGTGGCAATACTTTGCCTGCTCAGGCTCTCATACATCACAGGGAAAAGTGAGCTATTTGATATGGCTTACAAC
>JAUQWT010000213.1 GCA_030835005.1 Ignavibacteria bacterium
TGCCGTAAGGGAAGATGTTAAAGTAGGGGAGTTTACCATCGTTGGCAGAAGCTGTACAATAGAGAACTTCACAACAATTGGGAGAAAATGCAAGCTTGAAACCAACTCCTATATTACAGCTTACTCTACCATTGAAGATTACTGTTTTGTTGCGCCCGGAGTTGTTACAACCAACGATAACTATCTTGGCAGAACTGAAGTGCGCTTTAAACATTTTAAGGGCGTGACTCTGCGCAAGGGGGCGCGTATTGGAGGCGGCGCAATCATACTCCCCGGGCTTGAGATCGGTGAAGATGCTGTGATTGCAGCAGGAGCTGTAGTCACAAAAAACGTGCCCGCCGGAAAAATCTATGCCGGAACGCCTGCAAAGGAATTCCGCGATGTGCCCGAAGAGCAATTGCTTAAAAACCAGGGTTGGGAATGATTTCAATTAGCTATTGACAATGAACAATTTGCAATGATTTATATTTTTGAAGTATACCTTACGCATACTTTCTTAAGATAATATATGATGATAGCATATATAAGTTAATTTTTAGTTATTTTGGGATCTATACTGTTTGCCAATCTTGGGCAGAGCTATAGTTGCTCACTTAATTGACAAAATCGCCGTAATATGAGTAGAAATCCCTAGAAATCATTTATTGATGATAGACTTTAAAATCAATAAATTTTTCCTTAAATTTGACGTTCTATTAATAATAAGCAAAAAGGTTTAAAATGATAAGCATTTTCATAATTTTACTGGTCTTGGTTGCTTTACTCCTTATGGGAGTAGTACTTATACAGTCATCAAAGGGCGGCGGACTGGCCGGTACCTTTGGCGGAGGCGGAGCCGATGCATCTATGGTATTTGGTGTAAGGAGGACAGCTGATTTTCTTGTAAAACTGACAAGTATTCTGGCAACAGTTTTGCTGCTGTTTTCACTCATCACAAATGTAATAATCAACAAAGGCGGGGGAACGAACGAGAGCATAATTCAGCAAAACTCGGGTCAGCAGAATTTCCCGCAGCCAAATGTTCCTAACCAATTACAGCAGGATCAGCAGCAGCAGCCACCGGCAGATCAGCAACAGCAGCCTCCAACAGATCAACAGCCAAACCAGCAGCAGCCAAATAATCAGCCGCCGCCAAAATAGAGCTGAATTAAAGTGTAATATTTTTTTTCTATAAATGGATTGATAAAAATAATTTCAAAATTTTTAATAAGAGGTGCAGTTATGTTTTTGTTAACTGCGCCTTTTTTATTTTCTCAGGAGAGCATTAATCTTTCTATCCGGGGATCAGAGCGCCGGTGCACTCTTGTTAATGGGAATTTGATTAATGAGATCACTGGACATACTTTGCATTTCCGTAAGTTTGTCTGGGCTGACTCTATCAAATCAGATTCTGCATATAAAGTTACTTTGCCCAAGAAGGAAACCTCGAAGAAATTCCGAATGAAAAAATCATCTCTCACTGCAGTGCTTCTGAGCGCTGTGGTGCCCGGAGCCGGTCAATTCTACAATGAGTCGTACTGGAAGATACCTGTTATTGCGGGGCTGGTTGGGTACTTTGGGTATGAATACTTCAGGCAGAACAACCTGTACAAAGATTACCGCGATGATTATCTGGTTTCTCAAACTCCTGAAAACCCTTCGGGTAATCTAAGCCTTAAGGCTCTTAGGGAGTTTTACCGTAACCAGCGCGATGATTTTGTGTGGTATTTCCTTATTGTTTACACTGTGAATCTGATTGATGCATATGTTGGTGCTCATTTATTTGATTTTGATGTGAAGGAGGAAAAAGGAGGCGGAGGGAGATCCTATAATCTGAAGTTTAAAATGAATTTCTAAAAAATATTGTCAGCAACGAAAGCCTCTCGCTTAAACGGGGGGCTTTTTAGTTTATGACATGCAAAAATGTTAATTAGACGCACAATTTGTTTTTCAGGTTAATTGTGAACTCGTCTCTGAATAATGGAACCATCCAAAACTAAAAACTTCAAATTCCCTTGATCCATGGAGTAATGTTGATTCGACACAAAATGGGCTAAATCGCGGAAAAAGAACATTTTATTGCATTTTCCCGGCAATTACGTTCGACAAATTGAAAAAACTTTCATTTACATAAGGTCAATCAAAGTGTTATTTTTGAATCAGGTTAAATAGATTCAGCAGCATAATCATGCATCATAATTTACCCCCAAGAACCCTCCCGGTATCCGAAGTTTTGAAAGAGTTCGCCGTAAGATAGCGAGGGCTAGATCAAGGATATTTGGGAGGGCATTTTATTTATGGATCAGAAACAGATTTCGCATTCATTATAGATCTAATTACCTTTACATAATGATCAACTTTTAAAATAATTATGAGTATTTGTGGCCGGTCGTTAGCGGCAGCAAAATCAATTTGTTAATGAGATTTATGGTAGAGAATAAGCAATTGAGTAAGTCCCTTAATTTGTGTATTTTTGTAATACCAATCATAAATTTTACAATTAATTAATTCAAATGGGTTATTCTACCTGATAACCCGCAAAAATCATATGGCACAAAGCGAATTTGATGTAGTAATTGTTGGCGGAGGAGTTGGAGGTTATTCAGCTGCCATCCGTGCTTCACAGCTTGGATTGAAAACAGCACTGGTCGAATCAGCAAGACTTGGCGGAATTTGCCTTAACTGGGGCTGTATTCCGTCAAAATCACTGCTCAAGGCGGCCGAAGTTATGCATACTTTGAAAAAATCAAAGGAGTTTGGAATTACGTGCGATAATATTAATTTTGATTTTGCAGCTGTAGTTAAGCGCTCCCGTGATGTAGCGGATAAATCCGAAAAAGGGGTACAATACCTTATGAAGAAAAACAAGATAACAAGTATTTCCGGTTATGGATCTCTGAAAAAGCATGAAAAGGGTACACTTATTGAAGTAAGCAAAGACGGCAAAGTAACAGAAGAACTTATAGCGAAACATACTATTGTTGCAACAGGATCGCGCGCAAGGGCTTTCCCCGGAATGAATGTTGACGGAAAGAAAGTTCTGTCATTCATGGAAGGAATTGTGCTTGATAAGCTTCCTGAAACAGTGACTATCATTGGCGCAGGAGCAATTGGTATTGAATTCGCATACTTTTGGAACGCATTCGGAGCAAAAGTGACAATTGTGGAAATGCTTGACCAGCCGCTGCCTGTGGAAGACAAGGAATTAAGCGATGTTGTGGGCAGGGAATACAGAAAGCTGGGCATAAGCATATTAACAGGAACCAAAGTAGAAAGCATCACTGTAGAAAAGACCGCTCCGAACAGCAAGACTGAAAAAGTTATAACAAGAGTAAGCGGCAAGACAAATGCAGAGATAGAAAGTGATATTGCTCTTGTTGCAGTTGGCTTTGCGGGTAATGTTGAAGGCTTCGGGCTAGAGGAGCTTGGCGTACAGCTTGAAAAAGGATTCATAAAAGTAGATAGTAATTATAAATCCAGTGTTGATGGAATTTATGCTATCGGAGATGTTAACGGTCCGCCATGGCTTGCTCACGTTGCAGCTGCAGAGGGAATCAATTGTGTGGAAAAGATCGCAGGGCATGACGTTCCCGATATAGATTATAACTGCATACCGGCCGTAACTTTCTGTCAGCCGCAGGTTGCCTCCGTAGGCTTAACTGAAAAGAAAGCCAAAGAGCTTGGCTATGAAGTGAAGGTAGGGAGATTCCCATTTTCGGCAAGCGGTAAAGCACGCGCTGTTGGTGAAACTGCAGGTCTGGTTAAAATGGTGTTTGATGCAAAATACGATGAGCTTTTAGGCGCGCATATTTGCGGGCATGAAGCAAGTGAAATGATCGCAGAAGTTACTTTGGGTAAATCACTTGAAACCACTCATGAGCAGATAATAAGGACAGTTCACGCTCACCCAACACTTGCTGAGGCAGTAATGGAAGCAACGGCTGATGCATATGGAGAAGCGATCAATATATAAGTTAAAAAGTTGGAAAGTTAAAAGCTATAAGGTTTCAAGTTTCGGGTTTCAGGATTTAAAAGAAATAAATTTATTAAATAAGCATTTTGAGTAAGGAGAAGGTGAATCAATAGATCCTTCACTTGGTTCAGGATGAAAAAAGGAGTATTAAAATGGCATTAAAAGTTGGAGATAAAGCACCGGATTTTACATTACCCTCATTTACACCCTCTGCTGAACTTGAACAGATCTCGCTTGGCAATTTTAAAGGAAAGAATCTTGTGATTGCTTTTTTCCCGCAGGCATTTACGGGAGTATGCACAACAGAAATGTGCAGTATGAACGATGACTTCAATGCATATAAAGGCATGAATACTGAAGTTATCGGGGTTAGTGTTGATGGTACTTTTGTGCAGAAAGCCTTTGCAAAAGCAAATAACATAAATGTCCCGCTGCTTAGTGATTTCAACAGGGTAATGATAAGAAATTACGATGTTGTTCACCCCGAATTTGCCCACGGACAAAAAGAAACTGCAAAGCGAGCTGTATATGTCATAGATAAAGACGGTTTGGTCAGATATGTAGAAGTTACACCAACACCCGGCGACCAGCTGAATTTTGATGCAATAAAAGCTGCAGTTGCTGCATTGTAAATTAATTTATTTCTTTAAACGCTACGAAGGAGTCCTTTGGACAAAGAGCGCAAAGAAGGGAATACTAGCTGGTTTTAGTTTATACAGAATTTTTTAAAATGGAATAATCTATGTTAAAGGCAGGGGATAAGGCTCCGGATTTCAAATTGACCGCTGATAACGGAGAAGTAAGATCACTTAAAGATTATAGGGGCAAGAAGGTCATTTTGTATTTTTATCCCAAAGATCTGACAAGCGGATGTACTGCTGAAGCCTGTGATTTCAGGGATAATATCACGAAATTTGAAAAGGAAAATGCCGTTGTGATAGGTGTATCACCGGATGGAACCAAAAGCCATATAAAATTTAAGGAGAAATACAATCTTCCCTTCACTCTGCTGAGCGATGAATCAAAAAAAATGCTTGAAGATTACGGAGTTTGGCAGGAAAAAAGCATGTACGGCAGGAAGTATATGGGAGTTGTGAGGACTACTTTTGTGATAAATGAAAAAGGGAAAATTGAAAAGATCTTTGAAAAAGTAAAAGTTGATGGCCATATAGCAGAAATCTTAGAGAATTTGTGAGCCTCGTTAATGAATGTTAGAGGCACAGATAAGTGGTCATACAAGAAACAATTCAATAAATTAAATAATATCATGAAAAAAAATTCAGGCATTTTAAAGTCACTTTTCGTATTTGCCGTTTTTGGCGCATTAATCGGTATGCTTCCTGCATGCAATGTATCAACAGCTAATCTTTCGGATGTAAAGCTTTGTACTTCGAAGGGCAGCAGCGGGGATTGTCAGAGTGATATGGCTAAATTTCCGGCAGATGTACAGGTTATTTACTGCACTGCATCAGTTAATAATGCCCCTGAGCATACAAAAATAACATTTGAATGGAAAAAAGGCAGTGAAAGCATGGGAAAAGCTGATGTGGAGACATCAAGCGGAGTTGTGAGTTCAAATTTCAGTCCGAATGCAGTATTAGAACCGGGTACTTATTCATGCACAGTAAAGATAAATACTGATAATGCAAAACCGGTTACAAAAGAATTTACAATAGAGTAAGTTTTAAATAGATATTTCGAGGCATTTTGTAAAAGCACTCTCATGAGTGCTTTTTTGTTTTCGGCTAATTGCTGATATAAAAAATAATTATTGTGTTTTTCGATAAAATTCAAAAGCTTATCTTTGCGAATCACACTACATTATTAATTAAGTTATGGCAGATAAAGAAAAATTCATACAGCAAATAAATGAAGGTTACACTTTCAAAGGGGAGTCCATCACTCTTGGTGCATCCATATTCGGCGGAGAAGTCCTAACGGGAACTCATATCAAATTGCCGCTCAAAACCATGAATCGTCACGGACTCATCGCAGGAGCAACAGGAACCGGTAAAACAAAGACCTTGCAGCTAATTTCCGAAGCGCTTGCGGCAAAAAGCGTACCTGTAGTTGTTATGGATATTAAAGGTGATCTAAGCGGTATTGCAAAGGCCGGCAATGCTAATGATAAGATCACTGAACGTATGGGCAGGATAGGTATTGAATGGAAACCGGAAGGTAATTCTATCGAATTCCTGACCATCTCGAATGAAAAGGGTGCAAGGCTCAGGGCAACATCATCGGAATTCGGGCCGGTGCTGTTTTCGAGAATGCTTGAACTTAATGAAACACAATCAAGCCTTGTTTCAGTAGTATTCAAATATTGCGATGACAACCAGTTGCCGCTTCTTGATCTGGCTGATATGAAGCGTGTACTTCAGCATATTCAGGAAGAAGGAAAAACGGAATTTGAATCTGCTTACGGAAAAGTATCGTCAAGTTCACTTGGGATAATACTGCGTAAGATAGTAGAACTTGAGCAGCAGGGCGCAAATCAATTCTTTGGCGAAAGGTCATTTGAGGTTGAAGACCTTGCAAGATGTGATGCAAACGGAAAAGGCGTTATTTCTGTTATCAGGCTTACCGATATGCAGACTAAACCCAAGCTATTTTCAACTTTTCTGTTAAGCCTGCTTGCCGAGATCTATAACACTTTTCCTGAAGAGGGTGATCTGGACCAGCCAAAGCTGGTTGTGTTTATAGATGAGGCGCATTTATTGTTTAATGAGGCGTCGGATACTCTTTTAGATCAGATTGAGCAAATTATAAAACTCATCCGATCAAAAGGTGTTGGTGTGTTTTTCTGCACACAAAACCCAACAGATATTCCGTCAAGCGTACTAAGTCAGCTTGGTATGAAAGTGCAGCATGCACTAAGGGCATTTACTGCAAAAGACAGGAAAGATATAAAGCTTATCTCGGAGAACTATCCGATCAGCGAGCATTATGAAATTGATGAGCTACTGACTTCTCTAGGGATTGGTGAAGCAGCAGTTACAGTGCTGAGCGAGAAAGGTAACCCGACACCACTGGCCGCCACTTTGCTGGTTGCACCGCGCTCAAGGATGGATATCCTTGAGTCTGCAGAAATTGATGAAATTGTAAGT
>JAUQWT010000022.1 GCA_030835005.1 Ignavibacteria bacterium
CCAGGCAGAACTGCTCTTGTTGATCACTCTGAATTTCATGAAATACATGTCTTTCAAAGGTGACTGGTTGAACATAAATGCCATTTGATGAATTTCAACTCCCAAGGGAAGTGTACCGCCGGGTAAACTTATCTGAGCCAGGTGCGTGTTATTCGTACAGTCTGTATAATCCATATAAACCATGAAAGAAAGCACATCCGGCCTAGCAGTTGAGCCATTGCCGATACCCGGCCTGTCACCATCCCATGCCGGCTGGTATCCCGGTATTCCATTTAACTCAGCATAAGGCGCCCCTAGATTAACCGGCCATGCAGCCCAGGAATCATATGTGATTGAATACAACCGCCCGCCAGCCATTACAACTCTTACGCCGCCGTTCACTAAACCAAAATCAGTTAAATTAACCTGGTATCCCCTCCAAACCGGGTCACTGCATACCGATGGCGGAGGCACCTGCCCCATAACCGGAATGTTCCCGGGAGAGTAGTGTGAAGCATACCAGCTTGCTGCAAGCCTTAACTGACCGCCGACCTTTGCTCCGATCCAAATGCCGGAAGCAAAATCCGCTGTCTTCCTGTTTGGCGATGATACCGGCCAGACCATACCCGCATCGCTTGTTGGAAATGAAATGAAATCGTAATTCGAGATTCCGTTTGTTCTGAATGCTGTATTAATGTTATTACCCTGCATAAAAAAAGACTGCTCCGGTGCAAGGTCCTGCGAAAAAACGATGGATGAAAAAACGATGATTAAAAGTATTGCTTTCATAAATAGGGCTCCTTACCAGGGTTTGATTTTTAGAGGACTTATTGTATGTACAAAAATATAAAACCCAAATCGTTTTAAAAATGACTTTTGTCATTAAACCGTGACTGAGGCAGATCCCATAATTACCTCCGTTGATGCCTGTTTGGATCAGGGCCTCAGTCCCGGGAAAAAAATTTGTAAGAGCTTCAGAATTATTCATATAACGAACAAATACTAATAGTGACGCCTTATCCTGATGGGTTCGGAAAACTATATCGATGTTATCTGCGAGGACCTGGCGTTTCATTATAAACTCTTTAATTGAGAATTGTAATGATCTCAATGTAAAAATAGCATATGTTAAGCCCCTAGGCAAAGATTTTTAAATGGTTTTGTTAAAAGTAATTTTAGATATTTGAGAGGTTTAGTGTGCTGTAATTAAGCCAAAAACACAATTTTTTTACTTTTTTTTAACGACAGAATACGTGATTTGTTAATTCAAAAAGGTTAATTTTTCTTTCAAAAATGAGAGAATCAAAGCTTACTGAGATGTTAAAGGGTATCACTCCGGCCGAGTACAGAAGGTTCGGGGAGTTCCTGAATTCGCCTTTTCACAATAAAAGCAGGAAAATAATTGAGCTTTATGAATTGATAGGTGAAGAGTACGGAGAGTTTGATGCCAATAAAGTGACTAACGATAGGATTGCAAAATCTATTTTTACCGGAGAAGGTAACAAAGACCAGAATGTTAGAACTTTGATTAGCAACTTCACATCACTATTGGAGGAATTCCTTATACAGCTTGAGGTCAATAATAATAAGATGCAGCTCAATGTGTTTCTTCTCAAGTCCCTTAAGGAAAGGAATATCCTGAAAACATTTGATATGCTTTCAAAGGAAATAATTGAATCCAATGAAAAGGACTTTAACAGGAATACTGATTATTATTATTATGACCTGACTTTCCGTGAAATTGCTTTGAATTACCGCGGCGAAGATCTTGATCTTGACCTTGATAAAAGCTACTACGAAATGTCGGATAATACCGATTATATGTTCATTGTAACTAA
The DNA here is from genome assembly GCA_030835005.1 of Ignavibacteria bacterium. Classification (GTDB taxonomy): domain Bacteria; phylum Bacteroidota; class Ignavibacteria; order Tepidaquicellales; family OLB5; genus OLB5. The sequence goes on from JAUQWT010000022.1 coordinate 1,818, forward strand.
ACTGAAGATACTCAACTCTGTTATAAGCCGCAAAATACTGGCAGGCGCAAATTTGTACAAAAGCTTCTGGGGTGTTGAAAGCATAATTGAGCATATTGAAAAGAACATAGAGCATATTGAGAAGTTTCACCCTATAATTTACTCTGAATACAAGATCTTAATGATGGCGCTTGAACCCGATAAAACCAGGCACTTCCATGACCTTGAAAAAAGAGTTTTCCATAATATTACAAGCTATAAAGAAGCTGAGCTTGAACAGGCATATTATTCCCTTTCCAATTACTGTGTGAACAAAATTGCCCTTGGAGAAGATAAGTTCATAAATGAACTTTATAAGATACATGTGAATCTTGAAAAATACGGATTCTATTCAAAGAACAAAAATATTCAGTACACTGATTTTATAGGAGTACTCATCTGCGGGCTGAACCTGAAACATGTAAAGTGGGCAGAATATTTTTTTGATACATATAAATCCAATATCGCAAGCGAATTCAAAAGAGATACTATAAATCTATCTTCTGCCCTGATATCATTTGCATATAAAAAATACAAAGAAAGCATTGCAAGCCTTAATAAAGTCGGTTATAAATATTCGTATTTTTACCTGAAGTCTAAAGAAGTATTGATAAGAGCTTATTACGAGCTTGGAGAGATAGAAACATTAATTGCAGTTGTTGACGCAGCAAAACATTATTTAAAAAGGCACAAAGATCTGCTTTCGATCCATTATGACCGGTATATGCTGTTTCTGAATTATGTAACTAATCTCTTAAAGCTGGATAAAAGAAAAAAGCCGGAGATCAAACAGCTGATGAAAAGACTTGATGAGAACAGGACAACCATTGCAAGAGAGTGGCTGATAGAAAAGATAATTGAGTTGAAGTAATATGATCTTTTGAGTTTCGAAAACCAAATGTAGGTGTCTGGCTTACCTGACACCATATAATTAACTGGAATAAATCTTCTTAAACATCCCGTAATGACCTGCCAGAAACTCCGAAGCGCTCATACGTCTTTTCCCTTCGATCTGCAGCTCCCTGATCTCGAGGAACTCATCCAGGCACGATGCGCATAACTTATCATCAAAGATCAAAAGCCTGCCGTGTCCTTTAAGGCTGTCTTTATGTATCTTCTCAGTCCTGAATATTTTAATCATCTTTCCCTCATGCATTGTATAAGCCCCGGGGTACGGAGCAAGTCCGCGGATAAAATTGTAAACATCATCTGCCTGCTGATACCAATCGATTTGGCAGTCTTTCTTAAATATCTTTGGAGCAGGTGAAGCCTCAGATTCATTTTGTCTGCTCACGGGCGGTCTCCCGGAAGTTCTGTCTATCATATTAACTGTTGAATAGACTGTTAGCGCGCCAAGCTCCTTTAATTTATCGTGCAGGCTCCCCGCATCGTCTTCAGGAGAAATATCAAGATAATTCTGCTGAATAACGTTGCCTGTATCAACTTTATCTTCAAGAAAAAATGTTGTAACGCCTGTTTCCTTCTCCCCTTTAATAATTGCCCAGTTTATCGGAGCCGCTCCCCTGTACTTAGGCAGAATTGATGCATGCAGATTTATCGAACCGTATTTCGGTATTCTGTAAATCTCTTTCGGCAGTATCCTGAATGCCACTACAACAATCAGGTCGGGCTCAAGCGATTTTATCTCTTTTACAAAATTTCTATCTGTTAGTTTTTCAGGCTGAAGTATATTTATACCGCTGTCATGTTCTAATGCAAACTTCTTTACATCGCTGTAAGCCAGCTTCAATCCCCTGCCCTTTGGTTTATCAGGCACGGTTACAACTGCTGAAATGAAATGATTTGTGTTGAGAAGAATTTTTAATGAGGGTACTGCAAATTCGGGAGTCCCCATGAAAATAATGTTCATGGTCAGTGCTTTCGCTTATATATATTCGGCCTGCTCTTTTTTGGCAGTTCGGCAAGCAGGTAATCTGTTTCCATCTCGCCTTTTCTTATCAGGTCAAGATCAGGCTTGAATTTCTTTTTCACGTCTTTGTTCAAATGGTCTATGAACAGTATTCCGTTCAAA
>JAUQWT010000214.1 GCA_030835005.1 Ignavibacteria bacterium
AATATGCTTTGCATTATCCTTACTTATGCCCTGTAACACTTCAATAACCTGGCGCATCATGCTTCCGGAAGCCTGTTCAGCAGGCTTATACTTCATCGCTTTGAGCGGAATGCCCCGTTTAACGAATTTATTTTGAAGCATGTCAACAACAGCTTTCAGCTTGTAATCATCATCACCCAGAATTGTGATGGTTTTTTCCTTTTCACTGTATTCAATAGTGCTTTTGGAACCTTTGAAATCATACCGCTGCATGATCTCTTTTCTGGCCTGGTTGACTGCATTATCTATTTCCTGCCAGTTGATCTCTGAAACTATATCAAATGAATATGTATCTGCCATTTTATTTATTTATTGAAGTTCTTAGTTGCCGTTTTTAGAAAATCCGGTATTCCGTTCCATTCCACCAAGTTCCAGAATTGCATTCCATATGTTCTCAGGAACCGGCTGAACCGAAAGCCTTGGTTCTGTAACGATACGCGACTCCCTAAATCTCTTATCGGCCTTTATCTGCTCAAGCGTAACCGCCTTCTTGAGTCTTCTTTTGGGCTTAATATCAAACACAAATAGTTTGGGGTTGCCTGCTTTGGGGTCAACATATGGATCGCTGATTATCTCGGCAATTCCAACAACCTGCTTTTCATCTCCTGTATGATAGATAAATGCTGCGTCTCCTTTTTTCACCTGTTTTATCTGGAACAATCCGCCCGGGCTGGTAACACCGTCCCATGTTGCCTTCTTATCCTTTTCAAGATCTGAATAAGAAAAAGTTGAGGGCTCAGACTTCAATAACCAATAAGCCATACTCTCTCCAAATATCAATTATTAAATACCAAATAGCAAATAACAAATGTTAATTCTTATTTCTTGGATTTTTGTTTTTCTTTTTGATTCTGGTAGTATCTAAAATTGAATACGATAATTTACATAACTCATCACAATCTGAACATAACGAATCAAAGATCTTTTTTTCAATATAACCCGCTGAGTGTAATAATCTAAGCCAATATTTAGTTTCCCTGGCTTCTTTATATGATGTTGATATCTCATTTGAAAAATCAGCATCACTAATTCCACCATGAGCTTCTTCAACGTTAGCCCCAATCGAAGTTCCGCTCCTCAAGATTTGTTTGGATAAGACATATTCTTTATGCTCTTTAATCAAATGTTGATATAATCTGATAATTCTAATAGCAAACAGAAAAGATTTATCAAGTAGCGCATTTTCTCCGCTTTTATTCATTTATATAATGTTGAATATTTATGAATTTGGTATTTGCTAATTGATATTTGTTATTTGATTGTTAAGTTTGCGTACTTCAGTATAATGTTCTTTACTCCCACTTTATCAAAATGTATCTGCGCCTTTTTAGTCTCGCCTCTGCCTGTCACTTCAAGCACCCTGCCTTTGCCGAAATTATTATGAAAAACAACACTGCCCTTTTTAACTCCAACATCTTCCCTGAAAATTTCGTTCAGCACGTCGTCTTTTCCGTTATCGTTGTAATATTCGTAGCGAATTGAACTGCCTTCTGCGGAATGCTGGCGGCTTTTGTGACGCGTCATTACATGGCTCTTATTATAGTGCAGGCGTGAAGTATCAATCTCATTCAGAAAACGCGATTTCATCTGGTAACTCACATTCCCAAAGCGGTACCTTTGCAGTGCATATGAAATATAAAGCTTCTGCATTGCTCTTGTAATTGCCACGTAGAAAAGCCTGCGCTCTTCCTCCATTTCTTCCTGCTCAAGCATCGAGCTTGATAGCGGAAAAATCCCGTCCTCAAGTCCGGTTATGAATACAACCGGAAACTCAAGCCCTTTGGATGAATGGGTTGTCATAAGTGTTACGGCATTT
>JAUQWT010000215.1 GCA_030835005.1 Ignavibacteria bacterium
GCGCAAATCCACGATTGAGAGAAAGAGATTCTACCAGATATCCCGATCATCATCGGTAGAAATTGATACACAGATAGAGATCTGCAAACTCCTGAACTACTTTAATGATTCTGACCTTAAGAATCTCGATACTGAACTTAATAACGTTTTTGCCCTTCTAACTGCTATGGTTAATAATACCAAATAACATGCCTTCGGTCAAAAATACCTTTTTTGCTTTTTATTATTGCTTTTATATAAACATTTTTGCCTTTTTACTTTTGCCTTTTTACTATTCATCTGACATAATTTAATGCAGCATAACGGACTCACACAAATACAGGTAAACGAGCGAATATCAAAGGGTCAGATCAACCGCTCTACTGTTACCAAGACCAAGCGAATTAGAGAGATCGTTCTTGAAAACGTATTTTCGATTTTCAATCTTGTCATTACTTTTGTTATTCTGTTTCTCTTATACTTCTATATTACTACCGGTGATGAAAGACTGTTATATGATACTATAGGCACAACATTTGTTATTTCGCTGAATACTTTTATTGCGGTTTACCAGGAAATTAAGGCAAAGCGCGCGCTTGATAAGGTGAGCCTGCTCTTGAAAAAAGAAGTGAAAGTCATCCGGGACGGCAGGGAAGTTACCATTGACCAGCGCGATGTGGTTGTAGATGACCTGATAGTTCTTGAGCGCGGTGACCAGGTTGTAGTTGACGGGCGGGTGGAAGAATCAAATAAAATGGAAATTGATGAATCACTTCTTACGGGTGAATCACTCCCAATACAAAAAAAAGCAGGAGATGAAGTGCTCTCAGGCAGTTTTTGTATATCGGGTAACGGCTTGTATAAGGCTGAAAAGGTCGGTGATAACAGCTACGCCAATGAAATTACCAAGACTGCGAAGAAATTCAAGCTGAACCTCTCCCCGCTCCAAGTGAAACTTAACCTTATTGTGAAAGTGCTTTTTTCAACTGCAATATTCCTGGTAATACTTGAAATTATCCGCAATCCCGGGGGATTCTCGGACCTTGAATTCGTAAGGCGTATTTCGACGATTATGCTCTCGCTAATTCCGCAGGGACTTGTGCTAATGTCATCCGTCACATTCGCTCTGGGGATATACAGAATCAGCAAAATTGGCGCCATAATCCAGAAGCTTAATGCAATTGAATCATTTGCAAATGTTAAGATAGTCTGCACGGATAAAACCGGCACATTGACTCAGAATAAGCTGGCAGTTCAGAAGATTACTCCGCTGACAGTTAAATACTCTCCCGTTGAGATCGAAACCCTGCTCGGCACTTACGCAAAACTTTCATCGGATAAGAACGCGACGCTCAGGACGCTGGAAGCCTATAATGCCAATAGCATCGCAAAGGTGATCGAGGAAATTCCGTTCAGCTCTGAGAATAAAATGAGTCTGCTGCAATTAACAATTAACAGTCAGCAATTAACAATAATATTTGGCGGGTATGATATCCTGAATGAAAAATCACTTAAGAAAGATTCCGCTGATGAGATTTTCAACAAAGAAGGTCTGAAGATTTACAGGAACCTGTTGTTCGGGCTTGAAACTTCGGGAAGATCTCTGAAAGAACTTGAAGAGAACCTTGGTTCGGTAAAGATAGAGCCTATTTGCATTGTTTCAATCACTGACCAGGTGAGGGGTGATGTGATGGAGGCAATAAATCTTTTCCATAAGAATGATATTGAAATCAAGATACTTTCCGGTGATAACGCTTTTGCAATTCAGGCTGTGGCAAAGGAAATCGGGTGGGATATAAAGGATGAAGAGCTTATTTCGGGCATCGAAATAGAAAAGATCAGTGATACCGATTTCTTTGATACTGTAATGAAGAAGAAGATATTCGCGCGGCTTAAGCCTGAGCATAAGCTTCGGATAATCAAAGCGCTCAGGAAAGAGAAGATATATACTGCAATGATCGGCGATGGCGTAAATGACCTGCCTGCTATTAAGGAATCGGACATGGGTATTGCAATGGAAGAAGGCAGCCAGATAACGAAGGAAATCGCTGATATTATCCTGTTAAAGAACAAATTCGCACTGTTGCCGAACATCTTTGATGAAGGAAATAAGATAGTGAACACGGTAAGCTCGGTAGCAAAGCTGTTTCTCACAAAGAACTTCATGGTGATCTATTTTACAATTCTTTCGATGTTCTTTATGTTTGAGTTCCCTTTGACGCCCAGGAGAGTCTCGCTGATAAACCTGTTTTCCATCGGGCTCCCATCTTTTATCATTGCATTAAAGAATGCAAACGTCAGCAAGCTCAGGAATTTCTCGAAGGAACTGTTCACGTTTGTTATGATCTCTGCAGGAATTCTGGTGGCGGCTTCTTATATAGGTCAATACTACACAGAAAAAATTGCAGGATACACGGCAGAAGATATTCAGATGGTGATGTTATCTGTCATGATAATCATTACATCGGCAAATTTCCTTGCAGTTGTGATCCATAAGAAAGAAAAGAATTTAAGGCTTTACGTTCTATATGCAGCCGGACTTGTTACTCTGTTCACTTTTCTTGCAGTAACTCAAAGTAATTTCATTCTGATAAGAGGACTTAAGACCTTCTATGAAATATCATTCCTGGACAGCAAGTACTGGATGCTCACCATTGCAATTGCCTCAATAAGTGCAATAAGCCTGTTAGTGATACAGAAGATAAGAGAAAGATTGGTAAATAAACCTTGAATACGGGAACTGAGAACTTTGTATAATTTTTCATCTTTATTTTTCCTTTTGAAACAAAAAAGTAACCTTGGAGAAGTCAAAATAAAAGACTAATTTTGTATTACAACTTTCCTTAAAAATGTAATGACAAAGTACATTTTTTTAATATTAATAGCATTTACATTGTTCACACAGACCATAACAGCCCAGAATAAACTGACTTATCCCACGACACAAAAAGTTGAACAAATTGATACCTATTTCGGTACAGAAATAGCTGATCCCTACCGCTGGCTTGAAGATACTGATTCCCCTGAAACAGCAGAATGGGTTAAGGCGCAAAATAAGGTTACATTCGATTATCTTTCAAAGATACCATTTAGAGATAAGGTCAAAAAGAGGCTGACTGAGATATGGAATTACCCGAAATATACTCAGCCTTTTAAGGCGGGAGAGTATTACTTTTTTTACAAGAATGACGGACTGCAGAACCTAGATGTTCTTTACATTCAGAAGGGGCTGGATGGTGTTCCCGAGGTATTCATAGACCCGAACACGCTTTCTGAAGACGGTTCAACTTCTCTTTCGGGAACAAGCATTTCAAAAGATAACAAGTACCTTGCGTATTCACTTTCAAAGTCCGGTTCGGATATTAATCAAATATACGTAATGGAAATAGCCACGAAGAGACAGCTGCCGGATATGATAGACTGGGTTAAGTTCTCCGGGGCAAGCTGGTACAGGCATGGTTTCTTCTACGGCACATATCAAAAGCCAGACGGAGAAAATGAGCTTACGGCAAAGAATGAATATCAGAAAGTATATTATCACAAGCTCGGTACTAAGCAGTCAGAAGATTCCATAGTTTATAAGGACGATACAAATCCATTGCGCGGACATTACATATGGGCATCAGAAGATGAGAAGTATCTTTTCCTATCGGTTTTCGAGCAGGGCAAAAAGGGCAATCAGCTGTATTTCAAAAATTCAGCTATGGAAAGTGACACTTTCAGTCCGATCTCTGTTGATATGGATTTTAGTTTCTATCCGGTCCAGAATTATGAGAGCAACGTTTACTTTTTTACCAACAAAAATGCGCCGAACGGTAAAGTTGTTGCCGCTGATCTGGTTGATTTGGATAAAGGATTTCTGGATGTGCTGCCTGAAACAGATAATTCGCTTGATAACATCAATATTGTTGGTAACAGGATGATAGCCATCTATATGATAGATGTTACCGATAAAGCCCTGGTTTATGACCTCAACGGTAAATTCCTGTATGAGGTGAAACTGCCTTCTGTTGGAAATGTATTCGGCTTTGAAGGGAAGAAAGAAGATAAGACAGTGTTTTACGGATTCACTTCAATGATCTCGCCGCCTTCAATTTATATGTATGACATAGAAAAAAATGAATCCAGGCTCTTCCGGTCATCTGAGGTGAAATTCAACCCCGATGAATATGAATCGAAGCAGGTTTTTTATTCAAGCAAAGACGGCACAAAGATCCCTATGTTTCTTGTTTACAAAAAAGGATTGAAGCTTGACGGAAATAACCCGGCGTATCTTTACGGATACGGCGGTTTCAGTATCAGCATGAAGCCGGCTTTCAGTATTTCGCGGATAATCCTTATAGAAAACGGCGGAGTGTTTGCAATGCCGTGCATAAGAGGCGGTGGCGAGTACGGCGAAAAATGGCACGAAGCCGGAACGAAGCTTAGTAAGCAAAATGTGTTCGATGATTTTATTGCCGCTGCGGAGTATCTTATCCGTGAAAAATATACATCCCCTGAAAAACTTGCAGTTGCCGGCGGTTCTAACGGCGGACTTCTTGTGGGGGCAGTTATGAATCAAAGGCCGGAGCTCTTCAGGGTATGCCTGCCTGCTGTGGGAGTGATGGATATGCTGAGATACAATAAATTTAC
>JAUQWT010000216.1 GCA_030835005.1 Ignavibacteria bacterium
TTCAGAAGAACTTAAAGCAGGATCATACTCGTACAGCTTCAATGGAGGGAATCTCTCAAGCGGAGTGTACTTCTACAGCCTGAGCTTAAACAAAAATAGAATTGACAAAAAAATGATGTTGATTAAATAACCGGTTGTTTATGAAAACCGGCTCAGACGGGCTGGTCAAACAATCATATACTTTAAAAGAACTCTGTAAAAAAAATCAGGTTTATTACTTTTAGGTTTCTTTCTCTATATGAAAATCATAAAAGAATTTTCCTATGAATTACTTGATTAGATTACCCGCAAGGCTGCGGTAATACCGGAGAGCATATCGCAGCAGTTACAAGCGGGGTTATGGCATGCATAGTCCGGCGGTATAAAATAGAATTCAGCAACTTAAAAGTTTTCCGCTGAGACTGTGCAGCCTTTTCTCGGACTGTACTTTTTGACTCGGTTCAAATAAAGTTTGTTTTGCATTAATATTCAAGAACAGTTAATTCTTACAATTTAATTCTCAAAAACCCGAATTCGCCAAATAGGAAACTATTTTGTACGCAAAAGATGATTTGTACATGAATCACTGAATATATATTTTCCTGAATATATTTAAAAAGAATGAAAATTAAGTCTATACTTAATGAACACTACGATAAAAATAAAAGTCCTTTTGATTCTTATCTCAATTTCAGGTAATCTCTTAACACAATGGAACCCTCAAACCAGCGGTGTTTCTGTAAGCCTTTATTCAGTCTATTTTTATGATCAGTTTACCGGATGGGCGGCAGGAGATAACGGCACAATATTAAGATCAACCAATGGCGGTACAAGCTGGCTGCCACAGTCAAGCGGCGTAAGTTTCCGGCTCAATGGTTCACGTTTCTTAAACACTTCCACAGGGTGGATTGCCGGAAATGACGGCTCTGTGCTTAAAACAACAAACGGCGGCATTAACTGGATACAGCTGACGACAGGAAATGCAAATTTCCTAAATCAGGTATATTTTTATGATGCTGATCATGGATGGGCTTGCGGAAATAGCGGTACAATGCTTGTTACAACAAACGGCGGGCAAAACTGGTCATCGCAGAATACCGGGACTGCAAACTACTTAAGCACTTTGATCTTTGTTAATTCAGCAACCGGCTGGGCTGCAGGGCTAAACGGCACGGTCTTAAAAACTACCAATGGAGGGACAAACTGGTTCATTCAATCAACGGGCACCTCTGCTGAATTACAGGAAATATTTTTTGTTAGTGACTTAACAGGATGGGTATTCGGCGGCTCCGGAACGATCCTGAAAACAACAAACAGCGGTTCTAACTGGGCAGCTCAAAATTCCGGAACTTCGAATCTCCTGCTATCTGCTGTATTTGTGGACCAAAACACAGGCTGGGGCTGCGGTACAGCAGGAACTATCTTAAGAACGACCAACGGAGGTGTAAACTGGAATATTCTGACCTCCGGAACAAGTTCATTTCTAAGCAGCATAAAATTTGTCAATTCAGAAACCGGCTGGGCATCCGGCGGCAATGGAACAATCTTAAAAACAACAAACGGCGGCTCTGCAGTAGGAATAAATTCAGTTTCCAATATAATTCCAAATGAGTACAGAATGTATCAGAATTACCCTAATCCATTTAACCCTGTTACAAAGATCAGGATCGATATACCATATTCAATCAGTTCTGATATATTCAATTCTTCAATATTTGATATTAGCGGCGTTCAAATTGCAGAATTATATAAAGGTACAATAAGACCTGGAATGTATGAAATGTATTGGGATGCATCTACATTCTCTTCGGGAGTTTACTTCTGCAGAACGTCTTATGATGGTACTGTTAAAAGCATCAGACTTGTACTAGTCAAGTAGTTACTGTGGGCAATTCTTTTTCTTCAAAGAATGCGGGCAAAAAGTTTCATAGAAACCTATTCTTGCTGTTTCTGATTTCTTTGATAATAATGCAAAAGCATTTTGTATCCCGTTTGCATAAGCTCTAGCATGCTATAATTTCGCATATTTTGCATTCGATATTGTTAAGCAGTCTTATTAATTTTCCTCTCGAATACACTTTCAGAAAATTCAAACTCAAAAAGTCACAGAATTCATGAATATATATGCTGCAATTATAACAGCCCTTTTATTAATTTCTTCAAGCACTTCTCAAGTCAAATGGATGCAAAGAGCTCTTCTTCCGAATCAGCTAACCGAGTGCGGGAGCGTTGTTTTAAGCGGAAAGATCTATATTATCGGCGGCCTTGAGCCAGGTGCAGTTTCAACTTCAAAAGTACATGTATTTGATGCTGCTAACAACAGCTGGAGCCTGGCAGCGCCATTGCCAATGCCTATGCATCATATGGCATGTGCTGTTGTGAACTCAAAGATATATGTGCTTGGCGGATATACGGATAATCCATTCCAGCCGGTCAGCAACTCCTATGTATATGATCCGCTAACAAACGACTGGACTGCAATAGCAAATGTTCCGACTGTTAGGGGTTCTTCAGCAGCAGCCGAAATGGGCGGAAAGATCTATGTCTTAGGCGGAGCAGGTTATAATCTACTGCAGTCTAATGATGTAAACGAAGCATATGACCCGCTCACCGACACTTGGGAAGTACTTGCTCCTATGCCAACTCCCAGAGACCATCACTCGGCTGTTACTCTTGATTCCCTGATCTATTCAGTTGGCGGCAGGAATTTTACGCTTAACATCGGCAGGAATAAAATTGTTGAAGCATACTCTCCGGCAACTAATACATGGCACGTAAAAAGTGAACTGTTATGGGCAAGGACCGGTTTCGGGCTTGTTGCTGCCGGCGGGAAAATATTCGCAATCGGAGGAGAGTGGTTTACACCGGGTCAAAACGGACTTATTACTGAAATGGAAATGTATGATCCCCTGCTCGGTCATTGGATATATGCCGGAAACATGAACACAACACGGCACGGATTCGGTGCAGGGGTAGTTGGAGATACAATTTATACGATCTCAGGAGGCATCCAGGCCGGATACAGCTACTCTGACTTGAACGAATCTTTTATTCTAACTGAAACAATCGGTTTGCAGCAATTATCAGCCGGCGTTAGGGAATTTGAACTGAAGCAAAATTACCCAAATCCGTTCAACCCCTCAACTCAGATTGAATTCAGTATATTTAACGAAGGGTTTGTTTCTCTAAAAGTATATGATATAACCGGAAAGGAAATCAGAACCCTAATTTACGGACATCTTAAAACTGGCAGCTATAAATATGGTTTTACATCACAAGGCTTGGCAAGCGGCATATACATTTATAGCCTCCTCTTGGGAAACAATTCTATCAACAAAAAGATGACAATTCTGAAATAATATGCATGCTTTTGAATATGCCTTAACAAGAGTTCAGGCGAACAATGCATGGGCAAAAAGTTATTTATACATAAATCGGCTTGTTCGTCATATGTTTTTCAAGCTGAAGCCCGGCAATTTTCCGGTCTATCCAGGTCGAGAAATCGAACTGTATTACAGCATTCTTTTCAAATAGGTCATCTTCAAGCAACAGAATATCCTTTCTTGCAAGTTCCAGACTTTCGAGAAGCTGCTTATTTGTTGAAATTGAAGGAAGTTTTCTCAGGAACTTCATCAATACTGTCTCAAATTTATAAACATTGTTCCTGTTCCTTAAATACCTGTAAGTTGACTTTATGAGGTATTCCAGCAGGTCAATATTTCCAAGCTCCAAATGTATGATCAGGTTTATGATCTTAGCATACAGTTCAATATCTTCCCTTACGCTGATCTGAGGGTGATTTAAAAGCATATTCATATATTTGTTGGCCTCGGCGAACATGCTCCTTCTGAAATATACTCTTACAATTGAGTTATAGATCAGGATCTCGAAATTAGCGTCAATTTTTCCTTCATTCTCCTGTAGTTTTTTAAGGATAGATCCAACCTTGCTGTTTATCTCTCCAACAGGAATATCATTGCCCAACCGAAGTATTGATACAAGACTTTCTATGAGGAACAGATTTATCTGTTCTGTTTCTGTTTTCCCTGAGTGTGCCCTAAGCATCTCAAGATATCTATCAAAAGATTCAGAATCACCCGTTCTATGTAAATGGAAAAGTATATACATAATAATATCCTGCCAATAATTGAAACTTTGATCCTTAAATGGCCTGGGATTATTTTTAATTATTTCAAATCGCTTCAAAGCAAGTTCAAATATCCTGTTATTGTCACCCTGAAGATCTGCAACCAGCTGAAGTATGAAGTAATACCTTTCTTTTGCAAGTTCAGAAAGCGCGCGCGATTCGGACATCATTATGTATCTGTCATTGATATTTTCAAGAATCTCCGCCTGAGATTCTTCTCTGAGCCTTCCTTTTTTCCTGTACAGGTTTGTGAGCTGCGAAACTATGAAATTATATTCCGTAAGATTACGGATAATATTAAGTATCTTTATTTCTTCTTCAAGCACAGCAGTTTCATCCTTTTCAGGGTAAAACTTCTTGATGATCACTACTTTTTCCATCTCCAATATCTGAAGGTAGAAGGAAAATCTTTCGTATTCTAAACAGGTTTTCTTTACCATTTCAGTTACCTTGAAGAAATTTTTGTACAGAGCTTTGTTATAGAGCATTCTTGCTTTTATGATCTGGTGCGAAATCATAAAATCCACAGAGCTTCCGCTGTAATATAGTGTCAGGCTCTTGAAAATCAGCTCTGTTAGATAGTTCTTGGTAAATGTAAGCTGTTTTATGAACTTTTGACCGGAATACTTCTTTTTGATGGCAGTTTCATTGTATGGCACACCTTTGAGGATCTGAAATTCTATTTCTTCAAATAACTTCAGGTAATTCTTGTTTCCGCCTTGCAGACCTGCGAATAGTTTGACGTATCTCTTTTCACTTTTTTTGAGAGATTTGATTAGCTGGTACAACTCGTCATTTGCTTTCATAGAATACTATGGATTAGGTATATAATATAATAAAAAATGAGCATGAAAGAAATATTATTCATAAATAGAATTATTGGGAAACTATGTTTTTGGCCATTTATGATTTGTCCGAATTGACTCTTTTATATATCTTGTTATATAAGTGCTTATGTAATTATTTATGATAGTCACACTCGTTCTTTTAAACAGTCAAATACATAGGTGCAATCAGTTTCACCGGTTTTATCCCTGTTTCTGGAGTTAGTAGACGAAAGACTTTTGTTTTTAAGAAAAGTGCGATAAGGCGACGCTTGTTGTGAGGGCTCAGGCGTGCAGGTAGCTTAGATAAAAGTAGGCTGCTGCCTGCCTCTGAATTTATCCTTTTTTACAGATAAGTTTCAGGGGCAGGTATCGCACATTTTTTTTGAGAATTCTATCAATAACTAATACACCTGAAAATCGAATACAAAATTAAACCATTTTAACTTATAAGACATCATAATTGAAAATTCGCACTTGATATAACGCGGATTTTCTCCTTCTGGAAAAGAGATAAGAGCAGTGCGATTGGGCGACGCTTGTTTTGAGGGCTCAAGCGTGTAGGCGGTTTAGTTAAAAGTAGGCTGCCGCCTGTCTCTAAAATTGTTACCTATTCTTGACCCATAGGCGGAATTTTTAGAGGCAGGCATCGCACAAGCTCTTTTTCTTTTAAATTAGCAATATCTAATAAGCATTTGAAACTTAAAAAGGTTTAACTTCGTGAAATGAAAATTATTCTCCTAATAATAGCTCTGTTTTTTGTATCTCCATTTTGCTTTTCTCAAACCGATAGTGAACTGGCCGGCAAAGAAATACCAACTGAAGTCAAATCCGTGCTGGATGAAACTTCAGCTTTGAATGTTGATGGTATAATCAGGGATTCTGAATGGAAGGATGCAAGGATATTCACTGACTTCCATATGATGATACCAAGATCAAGCTCTAAAGATTATGACAGCACCATTGCAATGATAAAACAGACTAAGGATGCTATTAACATTGCTATCAAATACTGGCCGAGAGGAAAGATAATAAGGCAATCACTTACACGCGATAGAAGCACAGACGAAGAAAATGAATTTTTCATTGTTCTTGACCTGGAGAACAAGGGTCAGAACGGCTACATATTTGTTGTGAGTTTTCTGGATAACCAGCGTGATGCAATTGTATATAACCAAAGAAATCAGTCATATGAATGGGACTGGCAGTGGGAAAACAAATCCAAAATAGTTCGTGAAGCCAAAGACGGACAGCCGGGCTATGTTGAGATCGAAGTAAAGATCCCTGTTGACCGTATCCAGAATAAGAACAAAAAACAGATAGGTATAGACCTTCAGTTGTTTTCATACACACCGGACGGAAACTACTTCTGGTATTCTCTTGCCGAAAAAAGTGAGCTTCTCAATCTGAAAAATCTGCACAAATTTGATCTTGCCACTCCGTTTGATGAAAAATTGAATCTTCGTTTTAATCTAACGCCATATTTGATGGCAAACAAGTTTAACGGAGTCAATGGTAATTTCAGGTATGGGGGCGAGTTTGCAGTAAGTCTTGATAAACATAAACTGAAAAGTACTTTCCATACTGATGAATCAACATTAGAAGCAGATCCGTTCAGGTTTTCTTTCTATGGAAGAGCTATATTTCTATCTGAAAAGAGACCGTTTTTCAGCAAAGATCTTGACTTGTTTAGCACACCCATAAATTTATTCTACACAAGGGCAATTCAGAATATTGAATACGGCTTCAACTATACATATAGAAGCGATAAATTCAAGCTTGGGGCAGTATATGTTCAGGAAGACACAACACGCTTTGCCCCGGGATCTAAAAAGAAATTTATCGCAGTACGGCCAAAATTCAATTTCACAAATTTTAACATTGGCGGTCTGGTTGTGCATACCAGGGATACCCTGAATAATTTCAAAGAAACAGTTGTGGATGTTGATGCCAGAATAAAGCTGCCTTCAAGATTCTGGTTCATTCCGCAATTTGCAAAGAGCTTCAATAATGACGGTAGTTCTGCGAATTTGTACAATGCGTACTTGTTTTTCGAGCAGAACAGCAATGGCGGCCCGTATATGGACGCTTATTACGCAAGATATGATTCTAATTTTAACGCAACTACATTATTTAATAATTACGGAAACGACTACGATGAGATCAGCGCCAGCGGCGGGTATGAGTTCATTAAGAATTCAAAATATTTCCCTACGATCAACATCAGCGGCGGTTATTACCGCGCCCGCAGACTTTCAGACGGATTTAACTATCAAAACGGGGCAAATGTTAATCTGTTCTACAAGGTTACCGGATGGCTCAGTTTCTTCCATAACGTTAGCTATGACAGGCCAAATGACTTCAATGAATTTGACGAGAGGATTACTCACTCAAACATACTTACAGAACACAACTTCAAGGTTGTTTACGGCAGTCATTCACTCTCAGCCGGATTTTACGGTGGCAAATATTTCGGCCACTACCTGTTGAATCCATATGCCAGTATAGATCTCTCGTTTCTGGGCAAGCTGAGACTGGTAGGTAACATTAATTACGTACAGGAACCGGATGTGAAACGCACAATATATAGTTTAAAACTGGATTACAGGATACTCGACAAACTGTTTCTGAGGACCTATTTCCAAAGAGATACTTACTTAAGACGTGCGTTATGGAATACGATGGTACAGTATCAGTTCTTCGGAGGAAGCAATGTTTACCTTGTACTGAATTTATTTGGCGACCGGCTTGAAAACACCGGAAGGTATTTTAAGGTCAGTTATGAGTTTAATTTTTAAATAAAACATGTTATATTAAAGATGTATTTACATCTGTTAACCGCCCTCTTTTCACCTGTATCTTTAAGAGCATGTTCCGGAGTGGATTTAATTTACTGTTATCTCTGAATTTTATTCAGAAACAAGCGAATTAAGATTGTTGTACGTTTTGATTAGTTTATTGAAGGAGTAAACTATAAAAATTTAAATATTTCTTTTCCAAACTTAAATTAACAGCAATGAAAAAAGTTCTCAGCTTTGCGCTATTAACAGCCCTCCTGGTAATCGGGTCAAAGAACATCTATGCTGATTCACAAAAAGAGCCGCAGAAACTTCAGTATCAGTATTTGGTTGAAACAGACCTGGCTGCAGATAAGTTTTCTGATGTATTTTGTGAAAGGCTCAGCACAAAACATCACTGGAGGAAAGTTTCCTCGTCTGTTCAAAGTGATGAAACTTATACAAGCCTCTTCAATTTTAAGGATGAATCCCAGAATATGTGGGAATGCGAGGTTAGTATAAAGCGTGCAGAAGTTCACAGCAAGAAAATGAGGGTATCAATGACGATGAATCAATTGCTGGATAGCTGAAAAGTTTCTTACAGATTTTCATTTCTCTATTTCTCGTTAAGACCGGGCCGGATGCCCGGTTTTTTATTTTCCTTTATATTTTACTCTGATATTTGAATTTATATCACTATTTTTGACGCATGATAACCTCTTTTATCAGAAATGAGATACCATTCATACTTGCATTACTGGTAATGCTGCTATTAATTCCGCTTAGCAATACTTCGTTAATAGAGAGTACTTTGCTGCTTGAGGGAGTTATATTTCTTATCATTTTTGCTGTGATAATATATGCCGCTATGGGAGTTGTGCATCATGCGGAGCTTCTTGCCCATAAGTTCGGGGAACCATATGGAACAATGATCCTTACGTTTTCTGCAGTAACTGTTGAGATAATCATGATATCTGCAATGATGCTCCACGGTGATGCTGATCCACATATAGCAAGAGATACGATATTTTCAACTTTAATGATACTGCTAAACGGATTAACCGGTCTGATCATGCTTTTGGGTGGATTAAGGTACGGCGAACAAAAATACAATATAAAAAGCACCAATTCGTTCTTTTCTATGATCTTCGGACTTGTTGGTGTTGGCCTGTTATTGCCCCTTGTGATCAACCCGGAACATTATCACAAATTCGAGTACTTTCTTATATTGTTATGCGCTCTTTTATATATTTTTTTCCTGCGGATGCAGTCTAAAGAGCATAATTACTATTTCAAGTTCGAAAAACCAGGAGAACATTCCGGACTATCAAACGAAAAAGAGGCAGTTCAAAAGAAAGATATAAGCGCGCTTTATCATACTATAATGCTTGTACTGACAATTGTTGTTATTTCTGTAATGGCAGAGGATCTTTCTGTCTATGTTGATGACGGAATATCAGAGCTTGGTCTCCCTGCAGGTATTGCAGGATTGATAATTGCTCTGATAATAGTTTCACCCGAAGGGCTAACTGCAATCCGTGCAGGACTTAAGGATGATATGCAGCGTGTAGTGAATATTTCTCTCGGTTCAATGCTTTCTACGGTTGCGCTTACTATTCCCGCAGTACTTATTGTGGGTTTATTCATTAAACAGGATATCTCACTTGGCTTAACGCCAGTGCAATCTGCAATGGTGATAATCTCTTTGCTAATTGGCATCCAAAGCTGCAAAGATGGAGAATCGAATGCATTGCAGGGATTCATACATTTCATGCTATTTATTACTTTCGTCTTCTTGTTATTTATATAGAATACAAGTATTTAGTGCTCTTTTCTGATAAATGATTTGCATCATTTTTATTTATGCTGAACCTGTGGTATTATTGTATTATAGAAGGAGGTTATATGCCGATTCCAACATCCCGGACAAAAGAAATTGCCCATGTAAAAATAGACTATCTGTCCTGTAATTTCTGCGGACTTTGCGCTGAGGTTTGCAAGGATTTTACTTTAGTGATGGAAAGTGGTGTACTTGTTATAAACGATCATCCCATCTTTGGCTGCCTGGCCTGCGGACAGTGTGCGGCAGTTTGCCCGAATGGCTCAATTGTAGTACAGGGCAGGGAAATGACTGCAGAAGATTTTATCCGCCAGCCCCTTAAAAATGAGCGCTCAGGCTATGATGAACTGTACAGCTTAATGCTTTCCAGAAGAAGCGTCAGAGATTTTAAAGACAGGCCTGTTGAGAGAGAATTGATCGAAAAAATACTGCGCGCTGCAGTAACATCACCAATGGGAATACCCCCTAGTGATGTTGGCGTGCTTGTTTTTGAGAGCAAAGATAAAGTAAGGAAATTCTCATTTGAATTCATTGATGAAGTTGTGAAAATGAAAAAGTATTTTTCCCCTTTGGTAATGACTCTTTTGAAACCATTCATGAAGAAACAGGATCAGGAATTAACCAAAGATTTCCTTGTTCCTCTGATCGATCTCTTCGGAAAAAGCAAAGCAGAAGATAAGAATTATCTTCTGTATGATGCTCCCTTAGCAATGTATTTCTATAATTCGGGCTACGCCGACCCGGCTGACCCTTTGATCCCGGCTACATATGCAATGCTTGCAGCACACTCAATGGGACTTGGAAGCTGTATGATTGGTAGTATTGCTCCTTTCCTTAAATATATGAAACCATTTAAAAAGAAATATAGCTTGCCGCCCGGCAGCAAGGACGGCATATTTGTGATATTTGGCCATCCGAAATACAAATACAGAAAAGCAATTAAGAGGAGCTTCGCCAGGGTTGAGTATATCTAGTAAGCAGACGGCATATTGATGCGTTGTTTTGTTATTTTCTTATTCATTTTTGTAACAGGAGTATTACATGCGGATACAACGCGAGTAATGTTCCTTGGTGATACGCATTTTGGCGATAATTATTTCTTCAGAAGCAATTACTCCGTTAAGACGAACTATATTACCGATTTCGGCTATGATCACTTTTTTGAGAATGTAAAAGATCTGTTGTTTGCCTCTGATCTGAACGTTGTTAATTTTGAAACTACTCTTTACAATCCAATAGGTCTGCCTTACCTCATTACTAAGCCGTATTCGCATTTTTGCGATACTGTAATAACCCCGGCAATAATGTTAAGATACAATATCAAAGCCGCTTCTCTTGGTAACAATCACTCAATGGATTACAGCTTTCATACAATGCTATCAACTATTAAAAGGCTTCGGGAAAGCGGAATAGATTGTTTTGGGGCCGGAATCTCGCCAAAGGAAGCGCTTGAACCTTTGCTGTTTAATTCCAGTAATGTTTCACTTGCTGTTTTTGGCGGATTTGAATACAGGCAAAGTTATGATTCGTTATATCATTTTTATGCAGATAGTTTTTACGCAGGTGTAAATTGTATTGATAGAGATATCATGCAAGACAAAATTAGCGAATATAAAAAATTATATCCCAAGACTACAATAGTTGTTTATCCTCATTGGGGCAGCAATTATAAATCGCTGAAGGAGAACCAGATTTCAACTGCGTATAAACTGATCGATGCAGGCGCTGACCTTATAATTGGCCATGGAGCGCATACTGTACAGAACATTGAGATTTACAAAGGAAGTATAATCATCTATAATATAGGGAATTTCGTATTCAACGCGCCGGGCAGATTTAAGTCAACCGGCGCAAAACCTTATGGACTGATGGTCAGGCTTGAAGCAACCGAAAGCTCTAAGCAAATCAGATTGTTCCCCATTTACACAGATAACAAGAAATGTGATTACCAAATAAGGTTTCTTAGTGATGATGAATATGAAGACTGCTTTGAGTTTCTGAAAAGCGGAACAAATGTACCAAAAATAATAAAGGATATACCTACAGGTTCTTATTTGATTAATGCCGAATAGAGACAAATAAAAAAAATTATCTGTCGGTTATTGTTACTCTCATTATATTAGATTCTAAACTGCCCGTCCACGCATCACTTACGAATACTTTTTCCGGTTTTTCGGTATAATAACTTTTCACTAGATAATAATTATCCTGTGCGGTTACATTCCTGCTGTAACGAATATCAAAAGTCCAGTTTCCAAAAGGCGGTCCGCTTCGGCAGAGCCATCCGATACTGAACTTGCTTGAGTGAACGTATTCGCTGCCCGGCTCGATAGTAACAAAAGCTTCTTTTGTTCTTTCAGATTCATCAAAGCTGTGCCAGCTTCCATTTTCGCTGAATAAATTGAGCCTGAAACAATGGTTATTAGAGAATTCCCCTTCTTTGCTGACAAAATTTAAGCTGTACATACTAGCCAGGCGAAAAGTGACCGGAGAAAGACCGCCATTTTTGATCTTACAGGTTATTAATATCGGGTCAGCTTCTTTATTGTAAGAGTATCCTGAATATTCAGTTTTATCTGTCTCAATACTAACATCAAGTCCTTGAGTGAATACATTACCTGCAATTACCAAACTGAGCAAAAGAAAAATTGTTCTCATAACTTAACTATCTCCTTCGGTTTACCGGTTAGAATGAAAGCTCTGATATTTTCTGCAGTATCATCTATCATTGCTTTTATTGCATCCGGAGTACTGCTTGCTTTGTGCGGCGAGAGAATTACATTATCCAACTCCCAGAACGGAAAGTTTGCGGGATAAACAGGCTCTGCTTTTTTGCCCGGGTAGTTATACCAAACATCCAAAGCAGCCCCTGAGAGAAATCCACCCTTTAGGGAATTATACAGCGCTTCTTCGTTTATTGTTGCACCCCTGCCTACATTAATTATGTACTTTCCTTTCATTTTTTGCAGAATTTCTGAATTTATCAGGTCTTTAGTTTCGGGATTCAACGGCAGGCAGACGAAAATAATATCGCTGCTTTTTATTACATATTGCAAATCACTAGTGATCTCATCTGCATACTCGTCTTTTTCAGAAGAGATATTTTTTCTGAACCCGGTTATTTTGCACTCATAAGCTTTGAGAAGTTTTGCAATATTTTTTCCTATATGCCCGTATCCAAGTATTCCGCAGCTTTTGTCCTGAATTGAATCCCACAAATGATCATCATCATCGGTGCGGTTCCACACTCCTTTAATAAGTGCATTGTGAAACATCACAACCTTTCCAAGTAATGAAAGTGCAAGTGTGACTGCACGTTCTGCAACATACTTCGCATTGGCATGAGTGTTTGAAAGAATTATGTTATGCTCTTTAATGTATTGCAAAGGAAAGTTGTTTGTACCGGTAAAAGGAATAAAAATAGCTTTGACGTTTTTGGCTAGGCTTAGTTCTTCTTCTGTAAGTCTGCCTGTTACAACTGCATCTGCAGATAAAAGAGCATTCCCGCGCTCAGCCGGATCTGTGGAATTGGAGAAATTTACTTCGGGGAATTCCTGCTTCAGCTCAGAATATTTCTCTTTCCATTTCTCACTTAATATATTCAGGAATACTATATCCATTTGCTGTATTGAAGATGATTTTAGAAATCAGTAAACGGCACCGGAGTAAATGAAGTCACAAACATAAATAAAGCAAAGAAACCAAGGAGTATTCTGCCTGTTCCGATAGGTTCAGGATCATAAAACGGCGGGTGTTCTATCTTGATAACGAAAAATATTAATATTGCCCATATCAGCCAGTTGAGTAGTCCATATTCAGGCAAAATATTCAAACCAACTACAGGAAGAAGCCCGATAAGTCCCATACCAAGCAGCAGTCCAAAAAATCCCCGGGCAATATACTTGCTTTTGCCTTTGAGGAGAGCGTAAATAATGTGACCGCCGTCAAGCTGTCCGACTGGCAGTAAGTTAAGCGCTGTAACCAACAGGCCGAACCATCCAACGCACAGGAACGGATAGTGATAGATCTCATTCATTGGCGGCATGAAAACCTCCGGTGAACCTGTCAGTAATTTCGCCAGTCCGATAAACAACAAGTTCGGGCCGAAAGAAAATCCGTTCAGAGGCACGCCTGTTGTTTGGTATTCCGGATGGATATCGTAAATATATTCAAACGGAGGCAAGTGAGTCATTCCGTAAACAAGCATTGCAAACGCAGCAACAAATCCGGCGATGGGTCCGGCAATTCCGATATCGAACAAAGCCTTGCGTGAAGTTATCTGCTGCTTGATCTTTATCACAGCGCCCATTGTGCCAAATGGATTCAATATCATAGGGAACGGAATATAATATGGCAGAGTTACTTTGACTTTATGAATCTTTGCCGCAAAATAATGGCCAAATTCATGAAAAGATAAGAAGGTAAGTATTAGAATTGAATACGTCAATCCAAGTGAAAAATTTCTGAGTTCAAGCGGGTCGCGGTTAAGCCATGCGGCACCCGCCATAGTTGTGGTGATGAATGTTAGAATAAACAACAAAATGTTGACCCATATCCCTCCCCCTTTTTTCTTTCGCGGCTCCTCTTTGATAGAATAAACGCCATCATAGACTTCCTGTTTAGGCGGTTCGTTTCCGGAATAATTCGTAATATCTGGCAAATTTCTATAAGTTTAGTACGCAAAATTGCAAAATGCCTGCTCTTTTAAAAGGATATAATTATTCAAGAGGCCAATTTTCAATTGACAATTAGTAGTGAACAATAAACCGGAGCAGTTAGAGATTTTTTATTGAATTTAATAAATCAAAACTTACTCATAACTTTGTAAATTATAATAAATTAACTGAGTAATTAATCAACAACTTAAAAAAATAATGACTGAAAGAACACTCGCAATTTTGAAGCCTGATTGCCTCGATAAAAAGGTTCAGGGCAAAGTTATCCAGCACATATTAGATGCAGGATTTGAAATTAAGGCTATGAAGCTTACTAAATTAACAGAAGATTCAGCAAAAAAATTCTATGAAGTACACAAAGAGCGTCCGTTTTATGGAGAGTTGGTTGCCTATATGACTTCAGGCCCTGTTATTCCACTCTGCCTTGAGAGGGATAACGCAGTTGCTGAATTCAGAAAAACGATCGGGGCGACAAATCCCCAAAACGCTGAAGAAGGCACTATACGCAAAATGTATGCTGATTCAATTGAGCGCAATATCGTTCACGGATCTGATTCACCCGAAAATGCTAAGAATGAAATAGCTCATTTCTTCATTGATTCTGATATAGTATAGAAAACTGTTCATCCTAACTTCTCCCTTCTCCTTTCAGGAGAGGGGAGGAGTGAGGTCAACAAATTCTTTTACCATCCATTTTCTCTTAAGAGCAGCCAATTTCACGATAAAATACTCGTATTAATAGTAATTTATACTATTGACAAATAGAACACTTTGCTTTATATTTGCAAGTAATATTTAATATTTACCTAAATAATTAAAGATAAATCTTAATATTACCTTAATAATTAAATACATTATGACAGGCGTAATTGACGAAATAGATATCAAAATACTCGAACTCCTGCAAAATGATGCGAGGATCAAGAGAAGTGATATTGCCGAAAGTATCGGGCTTTCACTGCCTGCAGTAACGGATCGGATGAAGAAGCTTGAGGAATCCGGTACAATAGAAAGTTACATAACCAAGCTAAATCACAGATTACTTGGAAAAGATATTACTGCATTTATTTTTGTCACAAGTGATTCATCTGCTCATTACAAAGATTTTATTCACCACGCCCATCTTGCCCCTGAAATACTGGAATGCCACTCAATTACAGGAGATGGTTCACACGTCCTTAAGATCCGCACTGATAATGCATCTTCACTTGAAAAGTTGCTCGCGAAAATACAGTCATGGAAAGGCGTCCGTTCAACCCGCACATCTATTGTGCTTTCATCACATAAAGAAACTTTTGCTGTTGATCTTAAACATTACAAAAAATGAATACTGCTCAAAGTATTACCCGCCTGTTAAAGGAAAAAAATATTGAAGTTGTTGA
>JAUQWT010000023.1 GCA_030835005.1 Ignavibacteria bacterium
ACCATACATTTTGGTAAAGAACGGCTCATATCTTATTCTGCCCGGCTCAAAATTCTCATCGGGGGGTGAGCTCCAGTCAGCGCCTTTAACATACTTTTGCGACATCATGTCTTCAAGATCAGGGTTATCAAGCATTTCATCGTGAGTTTTGCCCTTTATGCCGTCATCCCACTGCATTACAGTGCCATCTATCCAGTAAAGATTGTTTTCGTCGGCTGATTTGAGGAATTCCGGATAAGCCTTTAACAGTCTCTGTAATCCTTCGGGAATATTGCTTTTTAGGCTATCCCTTGCGATTACCTTTTTATTTAAGTCATTATTTGAGAAATTTGACTTGTTTTCAGTCTCATTGCACGAAAACAGGCTGAAAACTGTTAGTACATAAATTAATAAGTTCATATTAGGAAAAATTTCTTTAAGAGGTCCTCTCAAAAGTTCCATTTTTCAGTGGCACAGACATTCTTGTCTGTGATTATTAAACATAAATGTAGTTTTAGACAGACGGGAATGTCTGTCCCACTGGTTTTAAGACAGCCTCAATATTTTGAAATGGAAAAAATGAAACCGTTTTAACGGTTTCAAATTAACCTGATAATTCTGTAAATATAATTTAATGCAAAAAGGAAAACTATACCTGATTCCTAGCTCACTTGGCAGCGATGACCTTGCTGAGGTTATACCGGCCCGGGTATTTGAAGTTATAAATCAGATAGATCATTATATAGTAGAGAACATAAAATCCGCAGCAAAGTTCTTGAAGCTTGCAGGACTTCAAAAACCGCTTAAAGAATTAACATTTTACGTTCTCACAAAAGATACCAGGCCGGATGAGTATTCTTCATATCTGGATGAGGCGATGATTGGCAACGATATAGGGCTGCTCTCTGAAGCGGGGGCTCCCTGTATTGCAGACCCGGGTGCCGTGATCGCAGCCATGGCTCACGAAAAAAATATTTCTGTAGTACCGCTATCCGGGCCTTCATCCATAATTATGGCTCTAATGGCATCGGGTCTGAACGGGCAGAATTTCGCTTTCAACGGTTACCTGCCGATAGATCAAAAAATCCGAAGGGATAAATTAAAAGAGCTTGAGAGAAAAGTTAAGCTTGATAACCAGTCACAGATATTTATCGAAGCACCTCATCGGAATGATAAGCTTTTTGATGAGATACTGGAGACCTGCAGCCCGGAAATGAAACTTTCTATTTCCAAAAATCTTACAATGGCTGATGAGGATGTCAGAACAGAGACTATTTCTGGTTGGAGAAAGAACCCGCTGAAATTCGGGAAGAACCCGGTAATTTTTATAATAGGCAATTAAAGCGTTTAAACTTGCCGGGTCAGAGGAGCTGAAATAACTAACTTCATTTAAAAATCAGGAAACATCAGTGCAAAAAATAAAAGGACGGCATTGCCGTCCTTTTAAACAACAAGAAACAAATAAACTTATTTACCGTTAACGGTATCAGAAAGACCTTTACCAGCTTTGAACCTTGCAACTTTTCTTGCAGCGATGTTAATAGCTGCCCCTGTCTGCGGGTTTCTTCCTACTCTTGCATTTCTTTTTGAAACTGAAAATGTTCCAAATCCGACAAGCGAAACCTTTCCGCCCTTTTTCAGGGTTTTGGTTACGCATCCGAGGAATGAATCAAGTGCTGCTCTTGCTGCAACCTTTGTTGAGCTGGCATCTGAAGCCATTTGAGTAATAATTTCTTCTCTAGTCATGTGATTTTATTGGTTAAATGTTTATATATTGTTGATTAGAAGTGTTTTACAAAGATAACTATTTCTTAACAAAATAAAAAATAGTTAATTAGCCTTAAATCACAATTCATACCTTTTTTGATAATATTAATTTAACTAAAATTGCACCTTACAATAAGATAATAGATGAAATTACTCCTAAAGTACCTCAGGAATTACAGGGCATACATAATATTGGCACTCTCTCTTGCTGCGATTAATCAGCTTTTTTCTATGATGGATCCGATAATTTTGCGGTACATAATTGATGATTATGCCACAAAATTCGATAAATATACACAGGAACAGTTTTTCAAAGGTGTCGGTCTCCTGCTGGGGCTTGGCATAGGTGCGGCTTTTGTTTCAAGAGTAGCCAAGAATTTTCAGGACTATTACATTAACATGATCACCCAGAAGCTGGGGGCCAGGATCTATGCCGACGGCATTAAGCACTCACTGGAACTTCCCTACCAGGTTTTTGAAGATAAGCGCAGCGGCGAGACATTGGGCATCTTGCAGAAAGTCAGGACGGATGTTGAGAAGCTTATCGCAGCTTCAATAAATATAGTATATACTACTCTAATCGGTTTTATCTTCGTTACAATTTACTCGTTTTCTATTCATTGGCTGATCTTTCCTGTTTATGCCATAACTGCACCATTGATCGCATTTATTAGCTCCAAACTCAGCAAGAAAATAAAGATCATACAGAAGAAAATAGTTGGTGAGACAACAGCGCTTGCAGGGACAACAACCGAGTCACTGCGCAATATAGAGCTTGTCAAAAGTCTAGGGCTTGCCGGGCAGGAAATCAACAGGCTTAACTCTACCACGGAGAAGATCCTGGGGCTTGAGCTTAAGAAAGTTCGTTTTATCCGAAGCCTGAGTTTCATCCAGGGTACACTTGTAAATTTTTTAAGGACATCTATTTTGTTTTTGATGATGTACCTTATTTTTTCACGTGTAATATCAGCAGGCGAATTCTTTTCGCTTTATGTATATTCATTTTTCATCTTTGGCCCGCTGCAGGAGCTTGGCAACATAATCAATATATACAGGGAAACGGAAGTTTCGCTCAATAACTTCAAAGAAATCATTGATACTCCTCTAGAAAAACGCCCCGAAAAACCGGTCCTCATAGGCGAGATTGAAACATTTGCATTCCAGAATGTAACTTTCAAACATCAAAGCGCTTCAACTTATGCTCTTGAGGATATTTCTTTCCAAACTCATCTGGGTTCAACTGTTGCTTTTGTGGGACCGTCGGGTTCAGGCAAAACTACATTGGTGAAGCTGCTTGTTGGACTTTACTCTCCGCTGAAAGGAAAAATATTTTATAACGGCGCACCCGGAGATGAAATTGATTTTGATAAACTTCGCAGCCAAATTGGATTTGTAACGCAGGATACACAGCTGTTTGCGGGTACTATTAAAGAAAATCTTTTGTTTGTAAATCCGGCAGCAACCGATGAAGACATTCTTGATGCATTAAATAAGGCGGCATGCCAGAACTTACTGCAAAGAGCGGATAAGGGAATTGACACTGTTATAGGAGAAGGCGGAGTGAAAGTATCAGGAGGCGAGAAGCAAAGACTTTCAATTGCACGTGCATTACTTCGTAAACCAAGGCTTCTTGTATTTGATGAAGCAACTTCTTCACTTGATTCACTGACAGAGGAAGAGATCGGCCAGACAATCAGAGATGTATCAGCCAAGACAGATCACATAACTATCCTCATTGCTCACAGGCTATCAACCATAATGCATGCTGATAAAATATACGTTCTGGAAAAGGGTAATATAATTGAAGAAGGCAGACACAGTGAGTTAATAGAAATGAAAGGACTATATTACGCCATGTGGCGCCAGCAGATCGGTGAGCGACATAACATGAAAGCAAACGGTGCTCCGGCTGAAGAACTTAAGCCAAAGGTGATACATAATAACTGAGCGAATGGTTAAGTGACTGATTAATAATGTTATGCATTCCCGGCAGAAGGAAAGAAAAAAACTCCTTATGCAATAATTTTTCACACCCTGCAACAACATTGATTATGATAAAATATTGTATTAAAATTACATATGGAAAACGAAACAACGATCGTTAGTTCAAACACTGTTACGCAAGGCATCAGAATACAGGTTTTTCCTGATTACATCCCAGAACAGTCCAGTCCTGAATTAAACCGCTTCACTTTTTCATATAAGGTCCTTATTTCGAATGAGGGAACGGAAAAAGCAAAGCTGCTTTCACGGCATTGGGTCATAATTAATGCTGAGGGTGATCTGGATAAAACCGACGGTCCGGGTGTTGTGGGCTATACTCCTGAAATGGAACCAGGTGAAACGTTTGAGTATTCAAGTTTTTGCCCTCTTAACACGAGCTGGGGAACCATGGAAGGTTCATATACTATGATGCGCCCAAATGGAGAGAAATTCGAAGCAAAAATCGGAAGATTTTATCTTGTGAGTGACGAAGTTTTAGCCTGATAGACAGTAAAAGTCTAATAATTGAATCATTGTAA
>JAUQWT010000217.1 GCA_030835005.1 Ignavibacteria bacterium
AACATTATCAGGAAAGATAGAAGACTATAAGGGAAAACCAGAGATAATCATAACAGATCAATCTCAAATTATAAAGGTCGAATAACCTTTTACTGTTAATAAATTTAATTGCGAAAATTCATATTAATCTCAAGCGGTATCCTGTTTATACTGGCTGCTGCAGGGTCTATTATTATAGGTGCTGGTGAAAAGAACCGGATCTTTATCATACTTTCAGGTATGTCAATACCTTTTTTGTTTACTGCTTACTGGAATATTTATACGGTTTGGTAC
The DNA here is from genome assembly GCA_030835005.1 of Ignavibacteria bacterium. Lineage (GTDB taxonomy): Bacteria > Bacteroidota > Ignavibacteria > Tepidaquicellales > OLB5 > OLB5. Next base: position 274 of record JAUQWT010000217.1, read on the forward strand.
GAAAACAAGACGGGAGCAAATGATGAGTATTTTACTTTCAAAGAACCTTCCGGTGCCGGTATAGGTGTTTTCTATAATAAAGTGACAGTTATACCGTTTTTTCTGATACTCTTTGGATCTGCAGTGCTGGCAATCATAACAGCGTTTTTAGGTATGAACAGTTCTACTGAAGACATCTCAATTGCTGTATTATGCATGAGCTTTGTTTACTCATTAAGCCTCACACTTTATTTTACTTTTAGAATTGGCAGAGGATTAAACGGAAATGCCGAAGTGTCACACGAAATATCTGCTGATGAATTGGGATTCAAGATAGCTTACTTTTTTGCATCTATAGCTACATTAGGGTTGTTCCCTCTGGTCCATCGAATAGTAAAATCAGCCGGAAAGAATAAATGATGGGGCATTAGGTTGTTACCTCTTGACAACTATAATCGTCAGGTCATCATGCAGCGGGTTTCCTGCGCAAAATTCGATCGCCTTTGACTGAATCTCATTTACAATTTCACGGGATGACTTCTCAGAATTCTGCCTAAGTATTTCTATGATGTTATCCTGACCAAACATCTCGCCATCTTTATTCATAGCTTCTTCCAGCCCGTCTGTAAAAATAGCAAGCACAGAACCTTCTTTCAATTCAACCATTTTCATCTCGTACTTCTGATCGGGCAGTACACCCAGTATTAGCCCTGTTGCGTCAAGAGTTTGTATACTTCCATCTTTTTCAAGCAATACAGCAGGATTGTGGCCCGCGTTGATATAATGAAATGTATTCTTTTCCGGAGTCCATGCTCCAATAAACAAGGTAATAAATTCTGAAGTTGAGGTGTTCTTATAAATATGATTATTGATCCTGTAGATAAAATCTGCAAAATCCTCGCTGATCTGCAACCCCACTCTTATTGAGGCCTGAAGATTTGCCATGATCATTGCTGCGCCGGCACCTTTGCCGCTAACATCTGCAATAACCATAAAAGTGTGCCCCTCTTCTGTATTAATTACATCATAGTAATCACCGGCAACTTCAAAACAAGGTCTCGATTCGCCATATACATCAACTCCGTTTACCTGCGGTATTTCCTGCGGCATCAACCTTTGCTGGATATTCCTTGCCATCTCAAGCTCTTTATCCATGCGTTTTTTATCTATGTAAGCTGACTGGAGGTTCAGATTCTGCAGTGCAAGTGCAGTTTGTGCAGAAGCCTGAGTCATTATATCAAGGTCTTCTGCAGAAAAATCTTCATCATTTTGCTTTTTTCCAAGATTCAGAACACCAACAAGCTCACCTTGTGATATCATTGGAATAGTAACAGAAATGTCATGATCCCTCACCCATTCAATCTCGTTTTCATCAACATTGATCCTTGACCTTTCCGATATTTCGTCCCAGAAGAATTTATCTCCGCTTCTGATCCGGTGAATTACACTATCGGTATCATTCGGCCTGAAAGGAGATTGAAGCGAAAGCTGACTGCCCATTGCAAAAGGTATTACCGGATGAATTCCAATGGTTGCCTGGATCCAGCTTCCAAGCTCATGAAGCAGTTCTTTTGATTCAATTTGTCCGGATATTCTGTGAGTGTAGCGTTTTAATGATTCGGCGTATTTTGTACGTTCAGGATAAAATGTTTCATCTATCCAGACGAGTATTCTCTTGTTGATCGGTGTAAAAGTTAAAGATAGCAGCAATACCGAAACAATAATAACAGTAGGATCAGTTAGCTCAAAAATACTGACGGACAGTCTTACTATTACGAATATGGCGAACAAGTAAACACCCAGCAGACCAAGCGTAACACCAACATACCTGACGCGCCGTTTGAGTGCGCTTTCAGTTTCAAGCAACTTGTTCTGGAAGAAAGAATTTAAGAACGTAAAAGGAATGATAAGGCCGCCGGTTTCACACAACAAGAATATGAAAAGGCTAACAAGAAGCAAATTTGCGCTGATTTGATTTACCAGAAAAAATTGAGTAAGCAAGATCAGCAGCCAGCCGATTCCGATAGAAAGTGCTCCATACTTTATTCCGTAAAGCATTAGTCTAACTTGCCTTTTTTCAAGTGCAGTTGACACTTTGCTCAGATTTTTTGATAGAAGTATAACTCCGATACCCATTTGGATAAAGAGCAGCGTAAAGATAATGAATGTTAAGGCATTGCTGTTCACATTCATAAGCGATGAAATGATGATTATGATCGGGAGCAGAAAAATGAACAGCAGAGATATGAACTTATTGTTTTCATAAATTCTGCTTCTGCGGGGGAAAGTTGCAAACAGCAATACCCAGAAACTTGGCCCCATCCACATTATGTAAGTCACAAACTCCTTGAGCGTATCAAAGTAGAGATACTCTTTAAGCAATTTGTTAGGACCGTCACCAACATTTACAGTTGCATACATGAAGCACCCAAAGCAAAAACAAAACATTGCGATCATTAGTGTCTCAGAAGAGTAAGGGCTCTTAACTACACCCCAGAGGCCAACTATTAGATAAGCAATCAGTAAAATAACAGGGACCGTCCTGAAAAGGAAAACTAGTACTTTCTCAAGGGGTATCAAAGGTACTAAGACAAGCTCATAATCTTTTTCAGATTTACCATTTCGGATTGTGTAAATTACTTTGTTGCCAACTTCTCTGTTTTCCTTAGCCTTTAAGATTGCCTTTTTGTCTGAAACAGGAATACCGTCTATTTTTATAAGAGTGTCTCCGGGCTGAATACCCGAATTCTGAGAAGGATGGTCATCAGATACGCGAGTAATCAGGAAATAATCAGGGTCTTCGGATTCATTTTGATACCTAATGCCGGTTGAACCATC